>NZ_CAWNIB010000242.1:0-24708 GCF_963874405.1 Vibrio sp. V08_P9A1T1 | reverse complement strand
GCCCCTTCTTGCGCGTAATTACCCAGCATGCCGATATTGATACCAACAACAAGCGGTTTTTGATTTTTTTTAGTTTGAGTAAAACGTTCATCCAACGTCTGAATCGCTGTCTGGTTAGGACTAAAGCTGTGTGTCGCATCCAAATGAAAATCATGCGTCGCTTTATACTTTTGACTGTATTGCGTTAAGATCTCAGACTTGCCATCACCACTACTCCCACATAAGAAGATAATCTCATTAGATTTGGCAGACAAAAGTGCCTTTTTAAAATCAGCTTCAATATCCGTCTGAACATAAATATGTTTTTTGTAAGTTAAAAGATTGTCGTATTGATCATCGCGCTCAGTACTAACTGCAAAAGGAGATGATTTAGATAAAATGCTCAGAGCATCTAGTAAGGTCACAGTACTTCTCTGATCTTGATTCCAATTCTGAGAATCTTAAAACCCTGAGATTAATGATGCAATGCATAAGATTGTGTATGTCGATCTTAGTATGGTTTTTAGTGATAAAACGCATGCTTTCCTCTCAAAGCTATCCTCCGTTAATATTGCGTGCTTCCTGACGCTCGATTGGGAAAATAAACATAAAACCAAAATAACCGTCCGTTATTTTGTGACGGGCAGCAAATAAAGAGACGATAAATTTGCGCTTAAAATAGCGATTCAAATCACCTTTTCAGCGCATTTACTCCCATAAATCTTCTTCACACATCACATAAAACCGCGCGAATGTTACTGGCCACGGTTTATTTCCATTTGGAAGTGGAAATAGGGCTTATCCACCCTTGATCCCTTTTACGCTATTTTCTTCTCCAAGCTAAACATTTGGAGAATCCCACGGTGCAAAACTCTCAACCCATTAGCATGGATGATGCACAGATTATAGAGCTTGGCTTGTCGCTCACCGAACGAGCCATTGCCTTGCTTAATTCACACGCTATCTACCCCGATTCGCTACAGAAAAAAATGCTCGAAACACACATCAAAGCGATGGTTTGGCGCTCATTTAGCGGTGAATCGTTACCTGAACTCGATATGGAGATGTTTGATGAAATCTCTCCCATTTGTTTCACCTTGGCCGAGCAAGTGTGTCGTTGGATGGAGAACCTCGCTTATGAAGAAGCGCATCTGCTTTCGGTCCATTTTGAAGTGGCTAAAGAAAACGAATTAAACCCAACAGCAGGAGAAACAACATGTCAGTAATCAAAGTCGTTATTGGTGATCGCATGGGCAAAGGTCAGAAAGTAGGATCCGGTGCTCAAGCGGCAGGCGCTGAAGTGACCGTTATTCCCGGCATGGCCGCAGACATGAAGTTAGGTGATGTCATGCATCAGCAGCAAGCCGATTTAGGGATCTCTTTTTGCGGCAGCGGCGGCGCAGGTGCTATCACAGCGCAAACAAAATATGGCTATCAATGCCGTTATGGAATGCGCTCTGTTGAGGAAGGGATAACCGCGATCAATGAAGGCTGTGTGGTTTTGGGTTTCGGCTTTATGGATAAAGAAGAGCTGGGCGAAAAACTGGTGAAGGCGTTTGTGGCTAAGCATGGCGTCAAAGTATGAAAGAGCAGTTAACCACTAAGGTAACTGTGAGTGGCAAGGGCGAAACAAAGCAGCAGGCTTTTGCCGCGGCTTTAAGCCAAGTACAACCCACGTTACTTAAGAATAACGCAAAAGTCCTCCTCCGGATTGAGCCGTTAGACGTCAACGTTTTGCAAGCAGAAGAGAAAGTAAAGCGAGAGAAATTCCTTTTCTTCTTTCTTGCAAGAGATCGACGCCAATACAGCGTCAAGCTAGAGGTTACGGTCAGCCTGACCCACATCGATGTGGAACAGGTCGATTTCAAACGTTAACAGGTCACTATAAGGATCCCTGACATGTTTCTTATCATTCTCTTTAAGTCCATCATCATTGGTGGCTTAGTCGGTATCGGCGTTGGAGTAGGCGCGGCAAGGATGTTCCATGCTCCAACTATCCAAGGTATGGGTGCATTTCGTACTCTGGGAGAGTTGAACTCGTGTGAAGGCGACCCTGCCTCTCACTTCTCTTTTGGGCTTGGATTCTTCTTTAATGCTTGGGCCTCAACTGTTGCGGCAGGGGCATTCACTCAAGATGTTGACCACCGCATCATCCCGAACTGGGGCGCGGCGGCACTGATGATAAAAAACCGCGACCTTGCCACTACCTTGCATGATCCAAAACGAATGGGTATTGCTTGCGCCATTATCGGTGCAATTGTGGTTGCGTTTCTTAACTCAACGGCGGCGGCCGTTCCTGCGGCGCTGCAAGTCACGGCAGTAAAGGTATTAGTACCTGCGGCAAACTTACTGGTGAATACCGTTATGCCGGTTATTTTCTGGCTAGCGGCAATTGAAGCGGGTAAGAAATCGGGCTTTTGGGCCACTATCTTTGGTGGTTTAGCTCAGATGATTATGGGCAACGCCGTTCCTGGTTTGGTGCTGGGTATTTTGATTGGTAAAGGTGTTGAAGAGAGTGGTTGGAACAAAGTAACCCAGATCATGATGGCGGCGATTATTGCACTGTTTGCGTTAAGTGCTTTCTTCCGCGGGTTCGACATGAAATTTATCGAAGCTTTCCATATGCAAGTTCCTTTGTGGCTTGAAAACATCCATCTCATGATCAGTGGTAAATAAGGAGTTGACCATGGACGAAAAAATGAAACACAACTTTTGGTATGCCGACTGGTCTTTCCCGATTTTCGTGGGCTTGCTTTCAGCCGGGGTTTTTGCCGGAACGCACATGTACTACTTATACGGTGTCGGTGCTTTTAACGAAGTGGCGTTTGTTTCCATGCTGCGAGCAGGGATGGATACAGGCGCGTACGGTGCGGTGGCCGCTTTTGGTGCAAGCTTTCTGTTTGCACGCATCATTGAAGGTTCGCTCGTGGGCATTTTGGATATCGGTGGCGCAGTGCAAACCGGTGTGGGTTTAGGGATTCCAGCTTTACTACTGGGTGCTGGCATTGTTTATCCTCTTGAAAATTTCACCGCTTCGTTAATCACAGGCATGCTCGCTGGTTTGGCGATTGGTGGCTTAATTGTGCTGGCACGTAAATTCACCATTAACCAAAGCGATTCAACCTACGGTGCTGATGTGATGATGGGAGCAGGCAATAGCTCCGGCCGTTTTCTTGGACCATTGATCATTTTATCTGCGATGGCCGCTTCTATCCCGATTGGGATCGGCTCTCTAGGTGGCGCATTGATTTTCTATGTGTGGGGTAAACCGATTACGGGTGGTGCAATTCTCGGAGCAATGGCGTTAGGAGCTCTTTTTCCTATCGCACTGTAAAACAAGCTGGGGTTTAAATTCTACTGAGAATCGCTCTTCGCGCCGATGAGCGAAGAGCGTGAGATGCAAATTATGTATGACATCCTGATCAAAAATGCCCAACAAGCGGGTGGGTGTAGTATCGATATCGCCCTTCAGGGCAACAAAATAGCGGCGGTGGGCGATCTTGCTGGTTCATTGGCAAAACAGACCGTCGATTTAGATCATGACGTTTTTGTCAGTGCCGGTTGGATTGACGGCCACACTCACTGCTATCCGAACTCGCCTATTTATAACGACCACCCCGATAACGTTGGGGTGTCCGGTGGCGTGACAACTGTCATTGATGCGGGCAGCACAGGCACAAACGATGTGGATGATTTTGCGCAGCTTGCAGCGCAATGCACAACCCATGTGCACGCACTACTTAACATCTCGAAAATTGGCTTGTTGCGCCAAAATGAACTGGCCGATGCTAACGACATTGATCTGGATAGCGCAAAGCAAGCACTGCTTCGTCATCCCGAATTTATTGTCGGCTTAAAAGCACGCATGAGCGGTAGTGTTGTCGGCCACAATGGCTTAATGCCACTTCATGCAGCCAAAGCATTACAACAGCAATGCGGCTGCGTTCCATTGATGGTGCACGTCGGTAATGCGCCGCCAGATTTGGATGAGATTGTCGCTCTGCTGGGCAAAGGCGATATTCTCACTCACTGCTTTAATGGCAAGCCTAACCGCATTCTTGATTGTCATGGGGAAATAAAAAGCAGCGTTCAGCAGGCCAGAGCTCGAGGCATGAAACTTGATATCGGCCACGGCAGTGCCAGTTTCAGTTTTGAGGTGGCTGAGCAGGCCATCGCACAAGGGATTTTGCCCGATACGATCAGTTCTGACATTTACTGTAAGAACCGGCTCAATGGCCCGGTTTACGGTCTTGCCCACCTGATGTCGATGTTTTTTACGCTCGGATTATCCCATGAGCAGATCATTGAGCGCGTGACGAGTCAAGCAGCGCAAGCACTTCGCCTAGCGAAAAAGGGGCACTTAATTGCAGGCTATGATGCCGATTTAACGCTCTACACCATCAATAAAGCGTCGGTTAACTACACCGATACTCATCACCAGCATCGAACTGGACAACAGAGATTTACGCCTCTTGCTGCCATTATTGACGGCAAGCTTGTATTGACTGAACAAGGACAACAGCATTATGTCTTCCATTCTTGAAAAATATCACTTGAAACAAGTGATCAACGCATCTGGCCGTATGACAGCTCTTGGTGTTTCTACTCCGCAACCCGAAGTGGAACAGACTGTCTGTTTTGGGATGAACAACTACTTTGAAATGAGCGATTTGGTGAACAAAACCGGCCAATATATTGCTCGTTTGCTGCAAGTTGAAAATGCAGTCGTCGTCTCATGCGCTTCAGCGGGAATTGCACAGAGTGTCGCGGCAGTCATTGTGCGTGGTAACCCTTATCTGCTTGAGCATCTGCATGCAAAAACGCACTCGATCGCAACGGATATTGTGATCCCCAAAGGGCATAACGTCAATTATGGTGCCCCGGTTGGCAGCATGGTAAATCTTGGCGGCGGTAACCTGATTGAGGCCGGTTGGGCTAATGAATGCAGCGCAGAACAATTAGCCGCGGCAATCACCCCCAATACCGCCGCCATTCTCTACATTAAATCGCACCATTGCGTGCAAAAAAGCATGTTAACCGTGGCACAAGCGGCCAAAGTGGCTCAAGACCACCAGCTTCCGCTGATTGTTGATGCAGCAGCAGAAGAGGATCTACAACTCTATTATCAGCAAGGGGCTGATCTAGTTATCTACAGTGGTGCGAAAGCGATTGAAGGCCCAACCAGCGGTTTAGTGATTGGGAAACATCAATATGTGGAATGGGTTAAGCAGCAATCTGCAGGGATTGGCCGTGCCATGAAAGTCGGTAAAGAAGGCATTTTAGGCCTAACGCATGCCATTGAGTTGTACTTAAGCCGCCAACAAGAAACCGGCCAACAAATGGTGGATAAAATGACGCCATTTATCGAGGGGTTAAACCGTATTGAAGGGATAAGCGCGCGCGTGGTTTGGGACAGTGCAGGCCGAGATATCGCACGTGCAGAAGTGAGTTTTGATGCCAAACAATTTGGTATCAGCGCTAATGAAGCCGTCACACGCCTCCAAAATGGTAACCCAGCGATTTACTGCCGCGCTTACAAATCCAATGAAGGTTCAGTGGAATTTGATGTCCGCAGTGTTTCATCTCATCAACTTGAACTTATTCTTAGCGCCATGAACCAACTAAATCAGGAGTCATTAGAATGTCTTTAAGCCCTAATTTTTACGCTGACCGTGTATGTCTCAATGTGCTGGCGGGCTCTCATCATAATGCGATTGAAGTCTACCAAGCCGCAGAAGGCCATGTGTTGGTCGGTATGCTCTCGAAAGATTACCCAGATACCGCAAGCGCTGCGGCTGATATGAAAGCGTGCGCTGAAAAAATCGAGAATGCTTTATCGATTGGCCTTGGTGCAGGGGATCCCAAACAATCGGATATGGTGACGGCTTTAGCCGGAATACTACAACCTCAGCATGTCAATCAAGTCTTTACTGGTGTCGGGGCTACGCGTCAAGCGCTAGGTCAACATCACACTATCGTGAATGGTTTGATTTCACCATCAGGCACTGTTGGCTTGGTTAAAATCTCAACTGGCCCGAAAAGTTCCGGCATGGAAGAAGCGGTTGTTCCCGTTGATACGGCGATTGCCATGTTGCAAGATATGGGCTGCAGCTCGGTCAAATTCTTCCCAATGCAGGGGCTAAAATGCAAAGCTGAGTACCAAGAAGTTGCCAACGCCTGTGCTCGTCACCACTTTTGGTTAGAGCCAACGGGTGGTATTGATCTAAACAACTTTGAAGAGATTTTACGCATCGCTCTCGATGCTGGAGTCGAAAAAGTCATTCCACACATTTATAGCTCAATCATCGATGAACAGACCGGACAGACTCGCCCCGAGGATGTGAAAACCCTGCTGGCCATGACTCAAAAACAACTGGCACATTCATAACACCGACGCCGGAGCATGTGCTCCGGCATAACAAAGCGTTGGCTATCTATTGCCTTTAGTGCATTTTACCTTTTAGATAGCGCTGTTCATGCTGGAATAGGAATCGATGATGTACAAGCTACCGCACCCTCGCCTAATTCATTTGTTGGATGCTGTATCCGCCTCGCCTTTGACTCAGGACGAACTTGCGCAACGGCTTAATGTTTCGACACGCACCATACGCACCGATGTCGCGCTGCTCAATAATGTGATGGTCAATCATGGCGCACATCTTCTCCACCAGCGCGGTTCCGGTTACCAACTCAATATCTACAACCCATCAACTTTCGAGCATTTTTTGTCGAGGGTGCAAAATGCAGAAACGATTCCAAGGACCAGTAAAGAGCGCATCATCCAGATTCAAGTACTGCTATTAACGGCAGAACAAGGCGTAAAAATTGACGAATTGGCCGAGACATGGAATCTAAGCCGCACCGTTATTCAAAATGATATGGTTGATGTACGCAGCCAACTGGCCACGTTTGGTTTATCGATTGAAAGTAAACCTCGTTTGGGCATGCAGATCCAAGGCCCAGAAATGGCGATTCGCTCCCGTTTAACCCAACTTATCTACATCGAACAAAAAGAGACAAAACAAGCTCTGGGCTTTATTAGTACGATTTTCCCTGAAAAATCTCAGCAAATTTTTGCAGCGCGCTTTCGTGAAGTGTTGACCAACCATACACTCTATATCAATGATATTGGGCTGCGTTGGTTAACCCTTTATGCTGCCGTCACACTGCACAGGCTCGCGTGTGGCAAAGAGCTTACCGAATTTTCTAAAAACGATGTTCATGAAACGACGCTACCAATTGCCAAAGCGTTATTTTCTGCGCTACCGATGCTGTTACCCGCCAATAACCATGAAATTGCCGCCTTGGCGATTCACATTCAAGCGAGAATTGCGACGAATCAAGCACTCCTTAGCCAGAGTGTACAGCATGAAGCCGATGCTCTAGTCACTCACATCTTTGACTATATCTATCAAAATTACCCTTACGATGTGCGTGACGATGCACTATTACGCCGCGATCTTCACAACCACGTCTGCCATATGATCATTCGTGTCAAACATCATGTCGCCACAATTAACCCATTGGCCGAGCATATCAAACAGCACTACCCACTCGCTTACAGTATTACCTTATCGGCCATCGCAGACTGGATCAGAGAGACGGGTTACTGCATGACACAGCACGAAATAGGCTATCTTGTGATTCACATTGGTGTGGGGCTTGAACGTAATTACCATTTAGGTCACCGTACACCCAAAGCGCTCCTGTATTGCGACGCCGGTAATGCCGCAACACTTGGGCTAGAAGCGATCATCCGCCGCCAGTATCCGCAATTGGATATGAAAACGGTTTATTCCCCTGAACAGTTGATCACTGCTGATGCCACGCAAGCGGACCTCATTATTACCACCATGCCCTTAGCCAATAGAGAGATTCAGAGCTTTGTGGTTGACCCCTTCCCTACCCAACATCAATTGGAAGAACTGGGCAAACAAGTGTTGGTTGATCGCACGCACTCTTATCTTTTGGATAAGTATTTTTCCAAGGCTCAATTTCTCTACCTTGATGACGTCATTGAGCAATCACACCTCTTTGAACAGGTTTGCTCGCATCTTGAATCAACGGAGTTGGTAGAGGAAGGATACCGAGCTTCACTGCAAGAGCGAGAGAGTTTGGTTTCAACCATGATGGGCGAATACATTGCTCTACCTCACTCAATTGAACTCTTTGCTAAACGTTCGATGGTTTACACCGTCGCTGCACCGCGTGGAATTGAATGGGGCAATGGTGAAAAAGCCTATCTGATCTTTTTCCTCGCCTTAAGTAAATGTGACTATGAAGAGGCGATGGGGCTGTATGATCTTTTCCAAGTGCTGATTAATAAAAAATTAGGCAAAAGTCTGTCGCAATGCGAAACCTTCAAGCACTTCAAAACACTGGCGCATCTGGAATTACAATAAAATATATCGCTGTGTGATGCTTCCTAGATGCCCTCTATTTTTTAGATACCATCTGTTTTTAGGTTCCGTCTGTTTTTAGAAACACTCGTTTTTTGGGGACTAGTCTCTTTTATAAACAAGCCGTTTAGAGAGAAAACCGAGGCACAACAAGGCCCTCGCTAAGAGGGCCTTAATATCAAGATTACTGAGTGAAGAGGGTTTACAACACGTCGAAGCGATCGGCGTTCATGACTTTGGTCCAAGCAGCGACAAAGTCTTTGACGAACTTCTCTTTGTTATCGTCCTGCGCGTAAATTTCAGCGTATGAGCGCAAAATGGAGTTTGAGCCAAACACCAAATCAACACGAGTCGCTGTCCATTTTGTTTTACCGCTCTTACGCTCAACCATATCGTAAGAGTTACGGCCTGTTGGCTTCCAAGTGTAATTCATGTCGGTGAGGTTAACGAAGAAATCGTTAGTCAACGCCCCAACACGGTCTGTCAATACACCATGTTGACTGCCGCCATAGTTTGTACCGAGCACTCGCAATCCACCAATCAATACGGTCATTTCTGGGGCGGTCAGGCGCAATAGTTGCGCTTTATCTAACAGCATCTCTTCTGGGTTAACCACGTAATGTTTCTTTTGCCAGTTACGGAAACCATCCGCCAGTGGCTCAAGCACATCAAACGATTCCACATCCGTTTGTTCAAGCGTTGCATCACCACGCCCTGCAGTAAAAGGCACAGTAATATTAACGCCTGCCGCTTTGGCCGCTTGTTCAACACCAAGGTTACCCGCCAAAACAATGGTATCGGCGATACTAATACCCGCTTCAGCGGCAATTTTCTCCAGAACAGCCAACACTTTGCTGAGTCTTTCTGGCTCATTACCTTGCCAATCTTTTTGAGGAGCCAAGCGAATGCGTGCACCGTTAGCGCCACCACGTTTATCGGAACCACGGAAAGTACGAGCACTATCCCATGCGGTGCTGACCATCTCACTGATGCTTAAGCCGCTGGCTGCTATTTTTGCTTTGACTGCATCCACATCATAATCTTTACGACCTGCGGGGATGGGATCTTGCCAAATGAGATCTTCTGCCGGAACATCAGGGCCAAAGTAGCGCGCTTTAGGCCCCATATCACGGTGAGTAAGCTTAAACCAAGCTCGCGCAAACACTTCAGAGAAATACGCTGGGTCTTTGTAGAAGCGCCCTGATATCTTGCGATATTCAGGATCCATCTTCAGCGCCATATCGGCATCGGTCATCATGGGGTTATAACGAATGCTTGGGTCTTCCACATCAACCGGTTTATCTTCCTCTTTGATGTTGATTGGCTCCCACTGCCACGCGCCAGCAGGGCTCTTCGTCAGTTGCCATTCGTAGGTAAACAACAGGTGGAAGAAGCCGTTATCCCACTGGGTTGGGTGCGTAGTCCATGCACCTTCAATACCACTGGTGACGGTATTACGGCCAATGCCGCGGCTGGTGTGGTTATTCCAACCCAAGCCTTGTTCGTGCAAGTCCGCCCCTTCAGGATCTGGCCCTAAGTTCGCAGCGCTACCATTACCATGCGCTTTACCCACCGTATGGCCACCCGCTGTCAGCGCCACGGTTTCTTCATCATTCATTGCCATGCGCTCAAAAGTGACGCGCATGTCATGTGCGGTTTTCAGCGGGTCTGGATTACCGTCAACGCCTTCAGGGTTTACATAAATCAGGCCCATCATCACGGCAGCAAGCGGGTTTTCTAGATCACGCACACCGGAATAGCGGCTATTGTCTCCGCCACTTGGCGCTAGCCACTCTTTTTCTGAGCCCCAATAAGTGTCTTTTTCTGGGTGCCAAATATCTTCACGACCAAAAGCGAAACCAAAGGTTTTAAGCCCCATGGATTCATAAGCCATATTACCCGCCAAGATCATCAGATCCGCCCAACTGATTTTGTTGCCGTATTTTTGTTTGATTGGCCACAATAAGCGACGAGCTTTATCTAAATTGGCGTTATCAGGCCACGAGTTAAGCGGAGCAAAACGCTGGTTGCCAGAGCCCGCACCACCGCGACCATCTGCAATTCGGTAAGTACCCGCGGAGTGCCATGCCATGCGGATCATCAAACCGCCGTAATGCCCCCAGTCGGCAGGCCACCACTCTTGGCTATCGGTCATTAGTGCTTTGAGATCTTTTTTCAAGGCATCAACATCCAATGTTTTTAGCGCATCGCGGTAATTAAAATCCGCCCCCATTGGGTTGGTTTTCACGTCGTGCTGGTGAAGAATGTCAAGATTCAGTGCTTTTGGCCACCAATCCATGTTCGATAGTTCAGCAGAGGTTACTCCGCCGTGCATGACAGGGCATTTACCGCCCGAATTCATACCTTTATTCTCCATTGCGTTCTCCTTGCTTCGCATTACTGCGGCTATTTAAGTGTGCTTGATTTATTCTAAAAACACTCAGCACGGTCGATATTGGCTGAACATTCACTGTATTAAATTCAAATGCAACAAAACTTAGAACAACATCATGTATATACAATAACAACGAGAGGTGATGAGCCTGCGGTCACGACTTGTTCGAAAAACCTTTTTCTTCAAAACCTTGCCACGATTATTGTTTCTGCTGCGTTCTGTACAGACTAGACAAGATGAGCATTAAACACTAATTCACTGTGGCTATTAATTTGATAGGCATCCTCTAACGCAATACGGCTAAGTTCACCCCTAAAGTCTCTCCTAACCACAGAACTTGTCCCTCAGAATGGTCATACCTATCGTCTCCAGAAACCGGATGGATCAACACGCTAAGACCTTCCCGATGTTCATCTAGCCACTCAATAAATCCGTGGCTATTGTCAGCAAGGTGTACTTCAAACATCGGCTTTAAGTGCGGGCCAACAAGCCTTGGCACTAAGCCAAACATGGCTTGTACATCATGTCGTTGTTGGGCAATTTTTTGTTGTACGCGTTGTGCTTTCGCTTGCTCTGCGAGATCAAAATAAACATGGGCATGAAACATAAAATAACTCCTCTTGATTTTTAAGCAGTGTACTACGCCAAAAGAGCATAGAAACCACAACAAATTTGCTGATGATTTTCAGCTAATTTGAAGGTACTAACCACAACGTATTCTATTTTAAGAGCCAAGAAATGGGCATTATCACACGATGACGTTGATTCAAACGAAGAACCAGCGTATTAAATAACCTCAAACTTACGATGGTGGATACCCGCTTTGCAACCTATCAATCAACTGCTTCTCTCAATGCAGCCGTTATTGGAACAGTACGGCTACCTAGCACTGATCATCAGCATCTTTTTCGAAGGGATTGGCATTCCGATGCCCGGCCAATCGCTCATGATTGCCTCGTCCATTTTGTCATCCAATGGCATAATGAATTTCTCTCTTGTTATGATTGTATCGTGGCTAAGCTGCTTTATTGGTAATAGTTGCGGCTATCTACTCGGCTATTATTTTGAGGGTTGGTTGGATAAAAAAGGCTATATTTCAGGGGCTAAATTTCAAAAACTGCAAAGCGCTATTCAAAAATACGGCCCGATTTGCTTAATCATCAGTCGCTTTGTTGAGGGGATGAAACAATTCATGCCATTAGCCTGCGGAGTGGCGAAAATGCCCATCAGAGTATTTTTACTGGGTAACGTGCTTGCCACCACGGTTTGGGTCGCGGTCTTTGGTTTACTCACCCATTTTGCATTTGAACATCTTCACCAAATCAGCCACTTTTATTCTGCTTACCGCTATTGGATCTGGGCAATGGCCGCTATCACTTTTATCGTTATGATTTATGCAGTATTGAAACATAGACACACTCAGCGCTGATAGCGACCTGTCTCTGACTTCATTTCCCCCCTTCTGTCATCACCACATAAAAATAAGTGCAGGGGCTAATGATTGTGTTTCCACTCAATTTGATGTTTGATGTTGCCATTATGTGAACATTTACACCAACTCTGAATGTGCTCAGAGAACACTAAGGTGATTTAAGGAGACAACATGGACGTAATCGTCTTAGGCAGCGGCGTCATCGGGCTAACCAGCGCATGGTATTTATCACAAGCGGGCCACCGAGTAACGGTGGTGGATCGCCAATCACAAGGTGCAAAAGAAACCAGTTTTGCTAACGCAGGGCAAATATCTTATGGCTACTCTTCCCCTTGGGCTGCACCCGGCATCCCACAAAAAGCATTAAAGTGGCTGTTTGAAGAGCATGCACCGTTGAAAATAAAACCGTCTATCGACCCACAGCTGTTGGCGTGGATGGGTAAAATGTTATTGAACTGCCAACAGGATCGTTACAACATCAATAAAGCCCGAATGCTGGCGATTGCCAATTACAGCCGCGTTTGTTTGGCTGACCTGAATCAGCAACATAACCTGCAATATCAAGGCCGTCGGCTTGGAACGTTGCAAGTATTTCGCAGCGAAAAACAGCTACAAGCGATACAAAAGGACATCAAACTACTCGAGCAAAGTGGGATTCGTTATCAGCTTCTTGATGTCGATGGGTGCATTAAGCAAGAGCCGGGGCTTGCTCTTGTACGCGATAAATTGCGAGGTGGTTTGTACCTCCCCGACGATGAAACCGGGGACTGCTATCTGTTTTGCCAACAATTAACAGAGCTCGCGAAAAGCCGTGGGGTGCAATTTCTGTTTGATACACAAATAAAAACATTAACCACTGAAGGCAAAAAGATCATCGCTGTCCAAACCGATAAAGGTGAGCTAAAAGCAGACAAATATGTCGTCGCACTCGGCAGTTACTCTACCGCTTTACTGGCGACATTGGGTATCTCCATTCCTGTTTATCCAGTGAAAGGGTACTCACTAACGCTGCCGATTGTCGATGCCGAATTGTCCCCACGTTCAACGGTAATGGACGAAACATATAAAGTGGCCATCACTCGTTTTGAGGATCGAATTCGTGTCGCGGGCACGGCAGAGTTAGCCGGGTTTGATCCTGCCTTGCCTGATGCGCGCAAAGCAACCATTGCAAAAGTCGTGACCGATCTCTTTCCTCAAGGCGGTGATTTAGCACAAGCTGAATTCTGGACAGGCTTTAGACCAATGACGCCTGACGGGACTCCGATTATAGGCTCCACTCCATTTGAAAACCTCTACACCAATACCGGACATGGAACCTTAGGGTGGACGATGGCTTGCGGATCTGGACAGCTTCTTGCCGACATTGTCAGTGAGCAAACTTGTGCTTTACCAATTCATGAGTTGAATCTCTCGCGCTACCTCATCAGCTAGTCACAATAGAAAATGCTTATTATTAGCTAAACCTTAGTGGAAAGTTATTATGCATAATGATTCATCCGAGAGGATTTAATTTCCAACCTTTCGGGTGACCAACCCATATGCGCTGAAATTTTAGCCAATTCTAATTAACCCACCTATTATTTAACATTTCATTAGCATTTTGTGTTCCTCATCACGCTAACGATTATTCACAGATAAATAAATTAACATCTAAGTTACAAAAAGATTAATATGTTGCCCACAAAGCAAACACAACACTCACCAAAACTACTAAAACAGGGAAATGCATATGCAGTCATTTGTTGATTTTCTGAATGGAATAATCTGGAGCCCGGCGCTAATTTATTTATGCCTTGGTGCGGGTTTATTCTACTCAATTGTGACCCGATTCGTTCAGGTCCGTCACTTTTTTGAAATGTGGCGACTTCTTCTTTCCGGAAAAAGCTCAACCAAAGGGATATCCTCTTTCCAAGCTTTGGCCGTTTCACTTTCGGGACGCGTCGGTACGGGTAATATTGCAGGCGTAGCCGCAGCAATTGGTTTTGGTGGCCCTGGTGCTATTTTCTGGATGTGGGTAGTGGCCTTTTTTGGTGCCGCGACTGCTTATGCTGAATCAACTCTGGCACAAATTTATAAAGAAGAAGATGAAGGTGAATTCCGTGGTGGCCCCGCTTATTACATCGAAAAAGCGATGGGACAAAAATGGTATGCATGGATCTTCGCCATTTCCACCATCTTTGCCTGTGGTGTGCTTTTACCTGGCGTGCAATCCAACAGCATTGGTAATGCCGTAGAAGCGGCTTTTGGGGCTGGCCCAATCATTGAAACCACTATCGGTAGCTTCACTTTTGCTAAGATTTTTACTGGTACCGTAGTGTCAATTATTTTAGCTTTCATCATCTTTGGTGGTGTTAAGCGTATCGCTAACTTCACACAGGTCGTGGTGCCATTTATGGCTTTGGCCTATGTCATTACTGCGTTTGTTATCATCCTGCTTAACATCAATGAAGTACCACGTATTTTTGCCATGATCATTGGTGATGCGTTCACACCAATGGCAGGTATTGGTGCTGCGATTGGTTGGGGGGTAAAACGAGGTGTTTACTCAAACGAAGCAGGCCAAGGTACTGGACCGCACGCTGCGGCTGCCGCGAGTGTTGATCACCCAGCGCAGCAAGGTTTAGTGCAAGCCTTTTCTATCTACATTGATACTTTGCTGGTCTGTTCCGCAACCGCGTTCATGATTCTGATCACTGGTGCTTATAACGTACACGGCGGCGCAGAAGGTGCATTTTTAGTACAGAACATCGCGGCGGATATTAGTGCCAATGGCCCAGTATTTACCCAAATGGCGATTGAGAGCGCACTACCGGGCGTGGGTAAACCTTTTGTTGCGTTTGCTCTGTTCTTCTTCGCCTTTACCACGATTTTGGCATACTACTATATTGCTGAAACGAATATTGCTTACATTCGCCGCACCTTTAAAGTCGATGGCCTGATGTTCCTTCTTAAAGTAGTGATCATCGCAACGGTATTCTACGGCACAGTGAGAACCGCGAACCTTGCTTGGGCAATGGGTGATGTGGGCGTGGGTTTGATGGCGTGGCTAAACATAGTCGGGATTTTGATCATCTTCTTTATGGCTAAACCAGCTATTGCAGCACTCAAAGATTATGAAGAACAACAAAAACAAGGTGTCGATGAGTATCTTTTCAACCCAGTAAAACTCGGCATTAAGAATGCGACATATTGGGAAGGAAAATATAAACGCAAAACGGGACAAGAACCAACCGTAGAAGAAAGCTCCGTGGGTGTTGAACAACCATCATCCTAACGGATTAGCTAAGCTCATCAGCAAAAAGCATTCAAGGTAAACGTAAAAAGGGTTAGCAAACGCTAACCCTTTTTCTTTTTCATCAACCCGTATTAGGCTGCGATTTCTTGTGTCGTCAACTTTTCGACAACAGCGTTTTGCGCTTTCTTTTCACCAATCGGTAAAATAACACGGCCATATTCATTATTCAGAACTTGAGCCATTGCAAAATAAATCGCACTTGCGCCACAGAAGATGCCTTCAAAGCCAGCAATCGTGCCGATAAGCTCGCTACCAGTGAAATCACGCGCAGCTAGTAAAGCAAATAGAATGGTCAGTGAGCCGAATACCACTTGTTTAGCACGTGGGTAGCACAATGAACCGATAAACATGAAACCAGTGAAAATGCCCCACAACGCTAAGTACCAACCCATAAAGTGAGCAGGGCTTGCTGGTAGTCCCATGTATGGCATGACAATCAGGCCAACCAATGTGAGCCAAAATAGGCCGTAAGAGGTAAACGCTGTGGTACCAAAAGTGTCACCACGTTTGAAACACATGATACCCACGATGACTTGACTTAAACCACCGTAGAAAATACCCATCGCCAAAATCATAGAGTCGATAGGGAAAAAGCCTGCGTTATGGATATTAAGCAGGATAGTCGTCATGCCAAAACCCATTAGGCCTAGCGGCGCTGGATTGGCCAATTTAGTAGACATTCGCGAGTACCTTAAAAAATGTTGATAAAAATTACGCGCGGATTTTAGTGGAGTAGCACACAAAATGGAAAGAACGTTAACGAAAACTAAGATTGTAAATTTAACCACTTGATTGTTCAAAAAGAGAGCAGAGCAACCGAATTCGATCGTGCTGCTCTCCTTTTGCTAAATGTTACTCTCTATTGACAGTTTATTTCATCCCAAAACCAGTTACTTTGCGTGGGTGATTCCCATACTCCGGGGTTATTTTTAGCCATAAAACACTTTCCATTATGCGTAATTTTATCGCCATTTTTTGCAACAGTAACCCCTGCAACCCAGCTTGAAAAATCACTGCTTGGTGGCGTAGGCTCTGGCGTGACGGGCGGTTCTGGCTCATTAACCACTGGTGGTGGCTCAACAGGGTCAGGTGTTGTGGGCGCTGTTGAGCCACCTGTAATAAGCTTCCAAGGATCACCTTGAGTGGGTTCATTACCTTGTGACCACCACTTAGCTTCATAAGTAGCGCCTTTATAGCTCACCTTATCGCCCGTATTATATACCTTTGTCGCTTCCCAACCGACGATGCCATCCACTGGCGGCTCTGGTGGCGTACCGGGATCAATCGCATCCACAACACGCACTTGGGGCCAGCTAGAATGTGAACCATAAAAGTTAGTCACACATTTTTCGTAATCACCAGCAACAAGGGCTGAATACGCGGTTTGGAAACCAACCAGTTCACATTCAAACGAGTAGCCACCTGGACGATCAGAGTAATATTTCCAATTACCATCCCAGTTGGTATACAGCACATCCGTCGCACCGTTCAAATTTAAGCTACCGTAAGGCGTTTGCTGCCAACAGGTATTCTTTTCATCAGACTCAATCGGTATTTGATAATGATCGGCTAGCCCTTCCCAGTAGCGAATACGATTAACCGGTTGACCTTTATCTTTGTTCTGTTCACCGCACTCAATGCCGCCATTGATAACGTTAATTGTGGTGCCAAAACCATAGCCAATACCAGCATCGCTTTCACGTTGCGAAGGTGTCCATGTACGGTCAATTACGTGCAACATTGCCGGTTTCGGTGCTTGAGGAGTTAAGAAGAACCAAATCGCTGAGGCTAAATTCAACCAAGAATCCGCTACTAATCCGGGGTTATTGAGCAGTACTTTGGCATCACCATCAAACATCACTTCAGAAAAAGCGCCATAGTTGAAATGGTAAGAGAGCTGCTTCGCGCCTCGACCAAAATAACCTTGCCCAGCAGCGCACGGCCAACGAGCATTTTGCCAATCATTTTGGCCACAACCGGTTGTGTAGCCACTTTGCCCTTCAGACCAACCCATTTCACGCACATGAACCAATGCTTGCTGCCATTCTTCAAGCCTATTCGGGTTATCAGATACGTTATCTTTCGCAATGTGACCACCCGTTTCTTGTGAGAAATGGGCAAAAGCCGTCACAATGGATTTTTTACAAATTGCGTCAGAATCTCGGCCATCCGTATATTCGCCACAAAACGCGGGGAATTTGCCAATTGCCCGTAAGAAGCGTGTGTAGGTGTATTCGGGAGCCGCCATTTGAGTTAAGAAATCCCACTCGTACTGTGGAAAAACTCGTTCAACACGCTTGACGTTTTCAGGGTTAGAACTTAAACCCGGTACTATTGCTTCAACAATCGCATTCGAACGCGTTTCTAGTGCTTTCGACCAGATGGCATACATAGGATCCGCTGTTTTGGCTTTTTCTGCCGCTTGCAGCTCTACTTTAGAGACAATATAACCCGCGGAATTTTCAGGGTCAGGTAAGATATTTAACGCGTAACTGTTTGCGGCTAAGACACTGCTAATCAGCACGGCTAAATGCTTTGTTTTCAACATATCAATCCCTTATTTTTTGCTTAGTGGGTACGGTGAAAATAGTATGGATAGCCGAGCCATTGTTGACAGTGAAACTTATTAATTAAATGTCAAAATGCGAGTGGTTTCATCATGATGTAAACCAATTATCGTACGGCGACATCGCCCTTTGAAGGCAAGTCGATAAATATGCAAAAGCCTCAAAAAAGCTTGAGGCTTTTAGAGTTCAATCTATTTTTCATCAGGTTAAGTGAACAACCAATGCCTCAAATTTCTCAAGCATCATCGCACCGGCAATGGCTTAGCGCACATGAGCGTGGCCAGTAAAAAAGTGATGAACTGGGCCGCGACCTTGGCCAACATCCAGCTCATCGGCATAGCCAATGGCTTGCGATATGTACTGCTTAGCCAAATACACGGATTTGTGCAGGTTATTTCCTTGAGCAAGATAAGAAGCGATCGCAGAAGAGAGAGTGCAACCCGTCCCATGGGTATTTTGGGTTGGAAAACGCTTCGCACTGAGTAATTCTGACGAAGATTGCATGATCAAAAGATCGTTGCTGTTTTCATCTTGTTCTAAATGCCCACCTTTTAGCAACACCGCCTTTGCACCCAACGCTCGTAAATCAGCCACCATGTCGTTCATTTCTGCTTCAGATTGAGGAACCGGCTTGCCAATAAGTACTGCTCCCTCAAGTAAATTGGGGGTAATGATATCAGCCAAAGGGATCAACATTTCTTTTAATGTACTGATTGCCGATTGCTCAAGTAATAAATCACCACTGGTCGCCACCATCACGGGGTCAATCACAAGACTCTTGGGTTGGTATTGCTGCATTTTTTTGGCAACGATCTTGATGATACTGGCATCGGCTAGCATGCCAATTTTAACGGCCACGATCTTCAAGTCGCTAAAGACGGCATCTAACTGGCTTTCGATGTGATCAAGTGGAATGGGGAAAATGGCGGAAACGCCTTGAGTATTTTGTGAAGTAATGGCGGTAATAACGGAACACGCGAAACTGCCAGTTGCCGATATCGCTTTGATGTCGGCTTGAATGCCAGCCCCTCCACCGCTATCAGACCCTGCGATGGTGAGTACAACAGGTATGTTTAATAGCGTCGTTTCTTGTGTGTGTTTCTGTATTGGTTGTGCCATGGTCGCTCCTATGACAAGACATACAGGAACTGACTTTGACCGTGGTTTGGAAAGTTCGGTAATCGAATTTACAAAGGTTAGCCGTTGTTATTCGGCTCGTGACAAAGTGCTCATAGTTCCCTACGTCAGTATTAACTGAATCAGGTTCGACGGGTCTCGAATTTCGATCTCAGCCGATGCAGAATCTGCATCGGCTCCCCGACTATTTCGCAGCAATCATAACAGGGCACTCACCGAAGGAGTACGCTTTTTTAGAGGAATTATTCCCACTCAATGGTGGCTGGTGGCTTACCTGAAATATCGTAAACCACACGAGAAATACCATTCACTTCATTGATGATACGGTTAGAAACCTTACCCAAGAACTCATAAGGCAGGTGCGCCCAATGTGCTGTCATAAAGTCAATGGTTTCCACTGCGCGTAGCGATACAACCCAATCGTATTTACGCCCATCACCCATAACGCCTACCGAACGAACAGGTAAGAAAACCGTGAAAGCTTGTGACACTTTGTTATACAGATCAGCGGCATGCAGCTCTTCAATGAAAATAGCATCGGCGCGGCGCAGCAAATCACAGTACTCTTTCTTCACTTCGCCCAACACGCGTACGCCAAGGCCTGGACCAGGGAACGGATGGCGGTAAAGCATGTTGTAAGGCAGACCAAGCTCTAGGCCAATCTTGCGTACTTCATCTTTGAAAAGCTCACGCAGTGGTTCAACCAATCCCATTTCCATATCATCAGGCAAACCGCCAACGTTATGGTGAGATTTAATAACGTGCGCTTTACCTGTTTTAGAGGCAGCCGATTCAATCACATCTGGGTAAATCGTGCCTTGCGCAAGCCATTTCGCATTTTTCAATTTCTTTGATTCTTCATCGAAGATATCAACAAACACATGGCCGATGATTTTGCGTTTCGCTTCCGGATCAGACTCACCTTGCAGTGCGTTGAGGAAACGATCTTCTGCATTAACATGAATGATGTTTAAGCCAAACTTGTTGCCAAACATATCCATTACTTGCTGAGCTTCATTCAGACGCAATAGGCCGTTATCAACGAATACGCAGGTTAATTTATCGCCAATCGCTCGGTGAGCCAGCATCGCCACAACTGACGAATCGACACCACCCGATAGGCCAAGGATCACTTCATCGTCGCCGACTTGCTCTTTAATACGAGCAACCGCATCTTCGATGATAGACTCAGCCGTCCATAGACGCTCACAACCACAAACGTTGAGAACGAAATTCTCAAGCATTTTTAGACCGTTTTTGGTGTGCGTGACTTCTGGGTGAAATTGCACGCCATAATATTTTTTCTCTTCATTCGCCATTGCCGCATAAGGACAAGTTTCCGTTTGCGCTGTTTTCACAAAATCAGCCGGAATTTGCACCACTTTATCACCGTGGCTCATCCAAACGTCTTGCGTTAGCTCAAGGTCGCTAAACAGGGCCGATTCACCCATTAGCTGTACAGCTGCATAACCAAATTCACGTTCCTCAGAACTGGCCACTTTTCCGCCCAACTGTTCAGCCATGGTTTGCATGCCATAGCAAACACCAAACACAGGTACGCCAGAATCAAACACATATTGTGGCGCACGCGGAGAGTTGGCTTCAGTCACGCTTTCAGGACCACCAGAAAGAATAATGCCATCTGGGTTGAATTCACGGATGTCTGCTTCTTCAACATCCCAGCTCCACAGCTCACAATAAACACCGATTTCGCGAACACGGCGGGCAACCAGTTGTGTGTACTGAGAGCCGAAATCTAAGATCAGAATACGTTGGTCATGGATATCTTTAGTCATTTAAGGTCAATCTCAATCATTAATGTAGTGGATGGGGAACATCGCGCTCCCCATAAGCTTCAAGCTATTCGTGGTTCGTCATTAACCCAAGCGGTAGTTTGGCGCTTCTTTGGTAATTTGAACATCATGCACGTGTGACTCTTTCATACCTGCACCAGAGATACGAACAAACTCGGCTTTAGTGCGCAGATCTTCGATAGTGGCCGAGCCAGTTAAGCCCATGCTTGAGCGTAAACCACCCATTTGTTGATGAACGATCTCTTTTAGACGGCCTCGATAAGCGATACGACCTTCGATCCCTTCAGGTACAAGCTTGTCAGCTGCATTGTCAGATTGGAAATAACGATCAGAAGAGCCTTGAGACATTGCACCCAGCGAACCCATACCGCGGTAAGCTTTATATGAACGGCCTTGGAACAAAATAACTTCACCCGGAGCTTCTTCAGTACCCGCAAACATGGAGCCGACCATCACGCAAGATGCACCAGCAGCAATCGCTTTACAAATATCGCCAGAAAAACGAATACCGCCATCAGCAATCACAGGAATACCGTATTGATCAGCCACTTCAGCTGCATCAGAAATCGCCGTAATTTGAGGTACACCAACACCCGTTACAATACGCGTTGTACAGATTGAACCCGGGCCAATACCGACTTTGACCGCGCTTACGCCCGCGTCAATTAGAGCTTTCGCACCGGCACCCGTTGCAACATTACCGCCGATAATATCGAGATCAGGATAAGCGGCGCGCGTTTCACGAATACGGTTAAGTACACCTTCTGAATGGCCATGAGAAGAGTCAATCAGTAGAACATCCACTCCTGCTTCCACTAATGCTTTTACGCGCTCTTCATTGCCAGCACCGGCACCAACAGCCGCACCAACACGTAAACGCCCTTGTTCATCTTTACAAGCATTCGGTTTGCGTTCTGCTTTATGGAAATCTTTCGCGGTGATCATACCCGTCAGTTTGAATTCATCATTCACTACCAAGACTTTTTCAACACGCGCTTTGTGCATGCGCTCTTGTACATCCTGACGAGATGCGCCCTCTTTAACTGTGGCTAAGCGATCTTTTGGTGTCATGACTGCTTCAACTTTTTTTGTTAAATCAGTAACAAAGCGAATATCGCGGCCGGTGATGATACCGACAAGCTCATTGTGATCGCTCACCACAGGGAAACCGGCAAAACCATGTTTCTCTGTCAAAGCAATCACATCTTGAATGGTTGCATCAGGGCGAACTGTTACTGGCGCAGTGACTACACCCGCTTCAAAAATTTTGACAAGACGGACTTGTTCAGCCTGCTCTTCAATGGGCATATTTTTGTGGATAAAACCAATACCACCCTCTTGGGCAAGAGCGATCGCAAGGCGAGCCTCTGTCACTGTATCCATAGAAGCTGAGATCATCGGAATATTCAGTGCGATATTTTTGGTCAGCTGAGTATGGAGATCGGCTGTGTTTGGGAGAACGGTGGAGTGTGCTGGTACGAGAAGAACATCATCGAATGTCAGCGCTTCTTTGGCAATTCTTAGCATTTGCAATATCTCACAATTAAGAGGAGTGAATAAAAGGTAAATCCAAGTTGTCTCAATTTGCCCTAATACACAATGAACAGGATAAATCGATTTGGATTTGATATTGCGGTCGGATTATACGCCCGAGGTAATCGCTTGACCACTCATTTTTTCATTTTTAATTTGCATTCCAACCCTTGATATGTATTATATTGCCGCTAATTTCCATACCCTCGTCTAGGGGATTAGCCTTGCCTTCTTTGACCAACGAAAACATCTACACTGTCTCTCGTCTCAATGCTGAAGTACGCCTGTTACTTGAAAATGAAATGGGCATTGTGTGGCTCGTTGGTGAAATATCGAACTTCTCCGCTCCGGTTTCTGGCCATTGGTATCTCTCACTCAAAGATTCTCGCGCACAGGTAAAATGTGCGATGTTCAAAGGCAATAATCGCTTTGTGACATTCAAACCTAAAAATGGCCAGCAGGTACTTGTTAAAGCGCGTCTTTCTCTTTATGAACCCAGAGGTGACTACCAAGTCATTATCGAGAGCATGCAACCCGAAGGGGATGGTCGTCTCCAGCAAGAGTTTGAAAAGCTGAAGATGCAGTTGGCCGCAGAAGGGCTGTTTGCACAATCCAATAAGCGCCCCTTGCCGGAAAATCCTCAATGCGTCGGAGTTATTACTTCAAAAACTGGCGCAGCCCTGTTTGATATTCTTGATGTGCTCAAGCGGCGCGATCCAAGCTTGCCCGTCATCATTTATCCTACACTGGTTCAAGGCGAACAAGCGGCCATTCAAATTGCTCAAGCAATTGGTAGAGCAAATGCGAGGCAAGAGTGTGACGTATTGATTGTGGGTCGCGGTGGCGGTTCTTTAGAGGACTTATGGTGTTTTAACCACGAGATCGTAGCGCGCACAATTGCCGCTAGTCAGATCCCAATTATCAGTGCCGTCGGGCATGAAATCGATGTGACGATTGCTGATTTTGTGGCTGACGTACGTGCCCCAACCCCCTCCGCTGCTGCAGAATTAGTCAGCCGAGACAACAGTAATAAGCGACAAGCTTTCGCCTCATACCAGCACAAGCTACAAAGTGCGATGCGCTATTACACCAGTCAACAAGCGCATCATTTACGCGCTTTGGTTCACGCGCTAGAGAAACAGCACCCCACTTACCGCTTGCAGCGTCAAAGCCAGCAACTTGATGACACAGAAATGCGCCTACAGCGGGCGATACAGCGCTATATTTCGACTCAGCGCGAGCACATTGGCCAGCAATACCATCAACTGCAGTTGCATTCTCCCGTACAAACCTTAGCGAAGCAGCAGCATCGACTAGCCAAAAGCGAGCAACGATTGCTGGACGTAATGGAGAAAAAACTCCTGCGCACAGCACACCGTTTAACGCTAGCTGCAGAGAAGCTTGACGCAGTAAGCCCATTAGCGACACTAAAACGAGGCTATTCGATCACGCGAGATAGCTCAGGCAAAGTGATTCACCGCGCTCGTGATCTAAAAACCGGCGATCAATTGATCACGCGAGTGGCGGATGGCGAAGTTTTCTCTACCGTTAATTAATCACTTAATCTTGTGCTTGAAACTCAAATCGAATCTTAGATTTTGATTTGAGCTCATTGCATGAGTTACAGAAAAAGTTTGCCGCGCCACACGCCTGCAATTTCTCCAGCTCAGAATCACACTCAGGGCAAAAACCAATTTTGTTAAAGTGATGTTTGCACTGAGCACAATGGTAACGCCCATCCCACGCCAGTGGATTTTGGCAACAAGGGCAAAGATTTTCCTGCATATTAATCCCATCTCTCTTTGTGTCTTTCACATAACATCTTTCACATAGTGTGATTTTGGTAGATGTTTTATATCGTTCGTTTTAATAGATAGCTCGTTTGCGTAGATAGATCGTGCATGTGATAGCCGACACTTCATCAAACGGCACGTATGGTCTCGGATTATCGAGAGTTCAGCTTTGATCTCTATCACAATACCTTTAGGCTCACCAACCACCTCATACACATTAGGCTATGATCGATAAAAGATCTCAGCCTGATCATTTGCTTTATCTGCTCCGTTCAGCGATCTACTCTCAAAAGAACATTTATATAACCACACACCGAAAGCATAAGTTACATATTCTGCATATGGATTTATAACGATACAAAAT
>NZ_CAWNIB010000241.1:0-25105 GCF_963874405.1 Vibrio sp. V08_P9A1T1 | reverse complement strand
ATATGTTCAGTTGAGCGAAGCTATCGTCATTCCTCCGAACGTTGATTTTTATATTGAAGTTAAAATGAGTGGGCTTTCTAACAATTCTTTTCAATCTATTTTTTCTGGGCCGACGATTGATAACTTCTATCGAACTTTACCTAATGGCGCGGGTATCCAAGTTTACGTTGGTGGCTACGTTGTTGGCTGGGCTACTACAGGTTTTGACCCAGCTATGCAGCGTGTCTACTCACTTAAGCGCATCGGATCAGTTATTTCAATATTAGTTGATGGCGTTTTAATGGTATCTAAAGATAACGCAACGCAGCAGGTTGAAGTCGATCGCTTGATGCGAGCTTGGACAACTTCTTCGTACTCTTCAGGAACCCTCGATCACTTTAAGGTTTCTATTGGTGGCACTTTAACTAACTTGATTGAGTTCAACCAAAAAAACCAAGCGGTTCAAGCGCCATCGGTTGGCTCGATAAGCGCGATGATAACAAATCACACGGATGCGATGTGGAGGAACGTCTAATGCTTTATCAGATTTATGCGTATTTAACTGATGCGAGTTGGCAACAATTTGCTCAGCCTCTTTTTCCTGATGCGATTGATGTTGCAGGTTATCGTCTTTGCGTTTTCACTAACCGCGATACGCCTTTTTTGAAAACGTTCGCTTCTGAGCATGGTTTTATTGCTCAGCGGCTTAGTGTTGAGCAGACGATTAAAGCGATGGAAGGCGAAGAGGCTGGCCCGTTCGTGTGCGACTTGGAGAGCGCGAAGGCAATCAAGCAACATTTTGAGCCAGATATTCAGAATTATTAATGCTCACCTAACACTCTTGCGGAAACTGTACAAAAACACAGCTTATTGACGTATTATTACTGAGTCAGTCAATTAGCTAGGTTTTGTTTATGCGCGTAATATGCCCAGAGTGCGGATGTAAAAGCCGTATCCACAAATCGAATAGAATCACCGATAGCCATGCGGACTTATATTGTTCTTGCAGTGACCCGGAATGCGGCCATTCTTTTGTTATGAACCTTTCTTACAGCCATACGCTTAGCCCTTCTGCTAAGACAACAAGCCAACTTGCGTTTACTTTGATGAAAGCCTTGCCACCGGAACAGCGGCAAGAACTCAAGCAGCAACTTTCTATGTTGTAGCTTTTTGCTATTACACTTTAAACACTGGGCTTTGTGATTCTGCGGCCATCTCCATAATACTGGTGATGGCCGTTAGCTTTTCTGGTGTGATGGTTCCTTTGCTGTCGGCGATGATTAAGCCTGTTAAATAGGCTCCTGCTTTTTTTGTTGCTTCCGTTGCTTCGCTTACCGACATAGCGTCGATCACTAATTCTAATGCTGCAAGATGTATGCTTTTTTTCTGCGTTATCTTTGCAGCACTAATGGTTTCTAGTTCAGCCATTTAGCCTCCAACCTGACGTGATATACTGTATATTAATACAGTACTTTTTTAGTAACAAATTTATTTATGTGATTTATCGCCTATACTGAACATGGCGATTTGTATCTAGCCGGGGCGAACTATAAATATTCTAATGCTTTGGTATTGCGATCTGCTTCAACGTTCATTTCAACCTAACCTTAGTTGGCATTTATACCGTACATAACCGCCATATGTGGCGATTACGCAGGGGATTTCATGCCAAAACAAACCCGTCTTATTGACCCTATCATGTTGTTTTTTATTCAAGAACGACTGAGGCAACGCAAAACACAGCGTGTTTTAAGCCGCCTTTCGGGTATTGATTACCGTATGCTTCAACGCCTTGAACAAGGGGAACGGGTTGTGGATATTGTGCAGATTCGGCGGCTATGTGATGCACTGAATATTCCGCTTTCGCATCTTTCTTTGTATGAGGGTTATTCAAGTGATGAGCAGGCAATGATTCGGTCATTACCTGCTGAGATTCGTGATCAATTGTTGAGCTTGGTTGGCGCGATAAGCAAGGAACTGGATAAGCTGAGTGTGTGACAAAACCCACCGGGCGGTGGGTTTTTGGTTAAAAATGCGCTCCCAACATAATTACCTTTTGTCGATGATTTTTAATCAAATTATCAAATATGTAACTCACTGTTAACTCCTGACAGTAGAATGGCAAGTCTATATAAATATTATTGAAAACTTCCTCTTCTCCTAAATCTTCACTTTTTACTACCTTAGCTTTACAGTTTTCAAAGAATTTTTTTGCATCATCTGAATGGACAACAACCAAATCATTTTTGTTAGCCCGGTTCCTGATCAGACTAGAGCTACCAACCTGACGGCCACAATATAAATTTATCGTCCCGAAATGATGAACAAACTCTTTTGCAGAGTAATATTTCTCAAATCCATCATCAATAAGACTATCTGTCATTGCTTTGTTAAAAGAAATTAACTGATCAAATGCTTTTATTATTTCTTTACTAAATATCATCACATCACCTCTTCCACTTCATAAACTTCAACATTGAGCCAGTGCAGAATGTTTTTAGTTTCATTGAGTACCCAATGCCACTTTGGCGCGGCTAGGTGTTTTGGTAGTTTGATGACTTTTTTCGTTGCGCCATCATTGGCGACTACTTTCTTTGGCTTTTCTAACACGGTAAAGCTGAAGTTCACTTCGTCGAACGTGACGGTTTCACCGCTTAGGTCTTCAAATGAATAAGCCGCTTGATGTGCGCGGTATGTTTTCCCAGTGGTTAGTTGCATGGCTATCTCCCTATCTTGGTTAATACACTGAACATCGCCGCCGCTTGCATTTTTACGGCCATGCTGTTTTCTATCCGTGAAGTGAGGTTTTTTAATACCAATAATTTTTCGAAATCGCTTAGCTCTGCACTCGTGGCGAACGCTTCAAACTTTTCTTCTAACTGACTTGAAACCACATCAACGGTTTCTTGGTCTATTTCATGGTTTTGTTTCATATTTATAAGCTCCTACGCTAATGGCCAGTCTTCTATCATTTCTTTGTACTCACTCCAGCTTGTTGCGGCGGGAACGTCGTGGGCAAAGATAGATAAATCCGGTTGTGGGTAATCATCTTCTTCCGTCAGTTGGATAACTTCCGGCTCTGGCTCGGCTTTCTCGCCTAGCCAACTTAAATCAGGCTTAAATTCATTGCGGTATACAATTTGGTCTGGGCGTCTTTCGCCATCGCCAATGTGCAGCTTGACGCTTTTCTCTTCCGTTACCCTTAACCAACGCCCTTTCAACAGGTTTTGCCTGAAACTTTCGGTTAAATCATGCTCATTTATTAACCGACTTATTTCATATTCAACTAACGGGCTTAACTCTATATCGTGATCACTATTAACCTGTTCGCTTTGGGGCCGCGTACAGTTATTGACAGAACTCCGAGAGGCGGCAGAGCCGCCAAAAAGAGCAAGAGCCCCCGCTTCAGCTTGGGTTGTCTCATTTGGTTTCAGGCGTTTGCGGCTGATTTTCCACGTATTTGGGTTCTCAGTTGGTTTGAAAACTTCATACTCTTTTTCAATGCGAGTTTTAGTGGTGGGCTTTTTGGTGATAGTCCAATTCTTAACGCGGGTTTTTACCATTACGCCGGAAGCGTCGAACCCTTCTAGCTTGCGCACGGTTTCGCCATGCGGTGAAGCAAACGGCAACTCTAAATAAACGTTCTTCACTGTTAGGTCTTTGTGCGCTACAAACGGGCCACCTTGGCCCATGATGTAACCTTGGAAATCCCCTTTATCGGCGGCTTCCATAGCGGCTACGGCGCTGCCGTTTTGGTTCTCTAAACTCGGTTGATAGTTTTCGCTTAGCATCACAAACAGGCGCTTCGCATCAAAACGCTTTTTATCTTTCAATAGAGCATCTGGAATGGGCGGGCCGACAAACTTCTTGTTTGGCTTGCGCTCCATCTCTTTGTAGATCTCTAACATTTCTTCACGCGATAGCTGAGTTAGGTAATCCATAAAGCTGGATTTATCTAAATTGGCGTAGCGGCGCAGTTCACGGTAAGTCGTCACTGGCGCACCACCAAAGAACTGGAACTGGCGAATAGCCCAGCGGGATTTCCACGCACAGACGTTTTTCGCCATGTCTTTCACGCTTTTGCCCGTTTCATCTGAAACGAGATCATCCATCGCGTAACCATCAATATTTTTAGCAATGTATTTGGCGATATAGCCCGTTGCGGTGCCTTGGCTTGGGTCGATGAATTTCACATCACAACGGGCTTTGTAATTGATATTCAGTGACGTGACTTGGTTTCGCATAGTCGCCACTTTGACTTGCTCAGGTATTTCGATTTCTGGGCGCAGGTCAGCCAGTGCACACGGGTAATGTTTGGCATAAAGCTTGGTCGGCACCTTGAAGCGGTTGGCCTTTTCGATTCTTTCTTGATACGACAGCACGTAGCTTTGTGCGCTGTAGTTCACTGGGTAATAAAGCTCGGCTTTGTCGAATAGCTCCATCGCTTCGGCTTTTACTGCATAACGAATGAAGATGTCGGAAACTCTTAGCGCGTCTTGCGGCCTTACCCACAACAGCAAATGCCAGTGCGGCGTGCCGTCGTGATGTGGCTCGGCCACGCGCAGACCAAACCAACGGATTCCATCACGCCCAATTTTGGCGCGAATGCGTTCCCATACGTTGTTTAAGTAGTCTTGCGTTTGCTTTGGGCTTGCACCGTTCCAATGGCTAATAAAACCACCGTTTTGATAATTGTTGTGGTATTTGCCCGGCGCGGTCAGCGTAAGGAACATGCCTTGCAGGTTGAGCAAATTACCGATGTCTTCATAGCCACGGCAGCGCGCCATCAATTCATGACGCAGAATGGCAGGGTTAGAAATGCTTTTGAGAACCATACCCATCAGTTCGGCTTCTTCGCCTGTTTCTTCTTCAAACAGCATGCCGTTTTTGATGAATTCCCAGTTCTTCTCTTTTTGCTCTTTGTGTTCGCGCAGGCAATCCCACGAGCAGTAAGCCGATGCACGTTTAGACACTTGGCCCATTGCAATGGCAAGGTGTTCACGCATGATTTTACGCACACGCACTAAGCGATTGAGTACCCACTTTTCATCGCTCATTTTTAGAATATCGGTCGTGGCTGATAGTGGCGTTTGCTTTTTATATTTGCGCGCGGGCTTAATGCCAAGCGATCGCACGAACTGGGCAAGCAGTTCGTAAACGATGATTAATGCGGCGTCCACTTCTTCACCCGTTTCTTGTTGATGCTGTTCCATGATCACGCTTTTCTTTTTGTTGATGATGCAAGAAAGCTTGAACGCCATGTCTTTGAGCTCGTCACGCTCAAGCTCTGCAATGATGCGCTCTTTGATTGGCTTGGCGTTTTGTTCGATGCGGTCAAAATCAAAGCCGATTTGCTTTGGCTGCGGTTGTTGAAAATCGCTTTGCTCAAGGTCGTTTTCTTCACTGAGCAAAGTGATTTTGTGAGTGGTTGGCAGTTGGCTGTATTGGGCCAGCACTAATCGAACGCGCGCTCGTGCGGGCTCCATCTTTTCACGTAGGAAGGTGTTAGCTTCGCGGTTGCCCTCTTTTTTGAAGATGGCAAGGTAGCGGTTAACGAAGTATTTGGTTAAATAATCTGGCAGGTCAGCAAAGTAGCTTCTGTACCACTCAAAATCTTGCTTGTTAGCTTCGTAGAGTTTGCGCTCGATAACGCTGAGGTTTTCTGGCTCTTTGTTGAAGCTAAGCGGCTGCGCGATATGAATGGATTGTGCCGGGGCGTTTTTGTTGCGCGACCATTCAAGAAAGAGTTGGTTTGCTCTTTCTTGTTCATATTCGCTTATTTCAAGTGCGCGAAGTTCGTCGACATCAACGTCTTGATACCAAGAAATCAGGCGCTCACTTTGGGTTAACCCTTTTTCGTGATCGCGCCTGCTTTTTTTGGTGGCGTAGGTGGTGGTCATAGCAACTACATCCACCCACTTGCTGACTGAGTGCGACTTCTATAGTGAACGATACTCATCACATGAGAGAGTCCAAGCTCCATTTTTTCAGCAATTTTGCGTGGAGTCAGCCCCGCATCATAAAGCTGGCGGCAAAGTTCTACTTCATGATCAGAGCCTTTCGAATGTGGATATAGTTCTCCTTTCCTTCTAAGTGAAATTTCGTCATTCTCGCCACGGTATTTATTGAGATTTTTTACCCGATTTTTTATCGTTGAAATTGTCGCTTCTCTATACCCAAACTGAGTCACTAACTGTGAGATCTCTTCAGTGGATTTAATTCCTGCCCACCTTAAAATCACAGCATCTTCCTCTGGTTTAAACTTTGGATTGGCCTTGTTGTTACACTTCCCGCAACTCTTTCTACGGCCACGGCGAAGGTCAACGGTGTTTTTCTCGGTGTGAATGTTTCCACACTCGCACTTACACAAAACTCCTTGTCCCGCGCCTTGTTCAATAACAGTCAATTTTCCGAAAGTTTCACCCACAACATTGACATAGCTAGGGTGATGCTTGCCATATTGATAGTGCTCTTCGCCACGTTTTACTTGCTGGAACCATCCATTCATGCTGCCACCTCACGCTTTTGATTAACTGGCATGCCGCAGCTTGGGCAGGTGGTGTCGCTTTCTTTGATCACCGCTGGGCAGTGTGGGCATAGAGTTTCTTTCATGGCTTAACTCTCCACACTCTTTGGTTCAGCAAACCAAGCCATTGGGCCATCTTCTGTATCGCGAATAGATAACAAGAATGCCCTTGCCGATGGCGGCGTAGGTTCCCAAGGCGAGCAATCATCAAGACCATCTTCAAACCATTCATCAACAAACTCTTGCGATGCGTCCTCGCCCATTTCTACACAAAAAAACACAAGGTTATTATTTCGCTCGAATTCTTTAATATCTTCCTTGGTTACATACTCCCCAAAAACTGGCAAGTCAGGGTGAGTCCAAAACCCATTCACTCTCTGAACTTCAACGGGTTTAATTGTTTTCTCACCGTGTTTAGCCGCTGAGCTAATTGAACTTTGATACGCATCTCCAACAAGCATAATTCCGTGCTCTGATTCCATTGCGCCAGTGATAACAGTACCGTTTTCAGTTCTAACCAAACCGAACTCCTCAGCATCTTGAATGGCTGTGCGTAGTGCCTCTAGCACCTTTTTCATTCCTTCGTTTTTCATACTTCCCCCAACTCTTGAGTAGTCACCACCATAAAACCGCCTTTGTTTTTGCCTTTGCTGATCACCCCTTTGTGTAGGTGTGTGCAGTTGAGGTCTAAACAGGCTTGGTCGATGGCCGCGTCCATTGATTCAAAATCCCCTACCTGCACGTTGGCAGGCTCAAACGTTTCTTCATGGCGAACTATGCCGCCATCGGCACAGAGCATCACTGCGGCGTATTGCATGGCTTGTTCCCTTCCGATAATTGGCGGCAAATAACGCAAACGTTGAAACCGTGCTTGTCTTTTTCAACAAGCAGGTCATTAACGATGCGGTGGCAGTGACGGCAAATGCAGTGCGTGGCTTGGTTGCTCATATCAGCTATTCTCCAACTCACGACCGCAAAAAGGACAGTAAGAACAAAGCATTCTTACTGAATCTTTCGTGAGGTTTTTAGCTGGGGTTTTATCCTTTTTCATCTGTCGATATTCGATATTGATTTGTGGATTGACCGGAACACGATCACCCGAAAAGAAAAACGAATACCCTTCCCACGCTACGTTTAAATCCGTTGCGCCATCAGGCAGTTGGGCGATCACTTGCTCTTTAATTCTTTCTAGATTCTCGTCAAAACAGTTACATTTGCTCATATCACATTGCCTCTAGGGTTGGGTGGCCGTGGATGGGTTCGCAGTCGCGCCACCACATTTGCATTGATGCGTGTTGGCTTGTGCTGCGGTTGCATGCGGAAACAAAGAAAAGTGCGCGGATTGCGCCTAGGGCTTGGTGTGACATATCACTGTCGGTGGATTGGTTGAAAACAACAATCCAAAAGCACCACCAAGCGGTGATGAAGTCTTCAAGACATAAGCCTTGTTTTGTGCCGTTAACGTTAACGAGCATGGCGCGCGTTGAATCAAGTTCGAGCATTGGCCCTTGGCTTGATTCGATAACGTTAAACACACGAAAGAACTGTTCTATTTTGCGAGTAGTGAACCCTTCATGACGCAAGATCACTTCCAGTTCTTCTTTGTGAACCGTGATGATGTTGGCCATTACGCTTGCTCCGCTTTTGTTTCAGAGGCTTCACGCGCTTCTATGATGAGTTCGGTTAATTGGCTTTCGATGAAAAGGAGTTTTTCGAGTGCGTTATCTGCTAAATAGACGTATTCATTTAATAGCCTTTCTTTTTTCGACTCTTCATCACTCCAGTCAGTGCCAAAATCAACCGCCCAAACACTGAACGAATTAATCTTACTAGTGGCGGTGACTTCGGTAAAAATCTGGATCACATCCGTATTCGACATCGCCAACACGTTGATGGCGTGGATAACATCGTAGATATCGCGGGTTTCGTTGTTCAAAAATGTAATTGAACTGCCGTTCGCCATATGCACGACTTCTTTCAACTGCTCGCTAATCGCGACATCAATACCCACGAGGCGCGGTTCATTGTTCATCAACGAAACTAACGCATGGGCCAGCTTTCGGTTCAGGCTTAGTGAATAGTCATTGGCTTGGCTTGATTTACTTAAATTCTCTTCTGATTTTTGAAGCACTTTGCGCGCTTCGGCCAACGCTGCATTGGCCTGTTCTAAAACGGTTTGTTCACTCATTTTCAAAGCTCCTACGCTTATCGATGTAAAAAAAGCCCTCCCTCAATCCGCAGAAATCGAGAGGGCAAAGACGCCTTGGCTAGGCTTTGGTGTATCGTTTAAAACTGGGTTACGACCAACGGTCTAAAATGCGTTGCGCTTTCATATCTAGGCGGTTGATTTCTTGCGCGATGAGCGATCGCTTCATTTGCGTTGTGTCTTCGCTGTTGGCTTTTTCGATCAGCTCTGCGCGTTTCTTGCGCAATGGCTCAAGCAGTTTTTCGCGCAGCTCTGCGCGAACGCGTTGCAGGCAAGCTAGCCCCTTTTGCTTTTGCGTAGCGTTAAGGCTGTGGTGCGGCATGTCCGGGCAAGGTTGGTGACATGCGGTTTCAAAGTTTTGGATTGCAACTGACATGGTGGTTTCTCCTATGCTAAGCCGGGGATGGCTGCACCGTTCATCACGAAATCAACACCCATGCTCAGCAAAGGTGATACGCCTGTGGTGCGTTTTTCTAAATCGGATATCAGCAAAACGAGGTTGCCAAGCGCCGCTTGGGCGGTGGCTAAGGTTTTGCGCTTTTGGCTGCGCGGGTAGCGGTGTTCGTGGCTAAGTGCTAACACGCTGCCAGAAAGTTGGCCCGTAAGGTTCGAGTGTTCAAGAATGCGTTCAACAAGGCTTTTCGCTTGTTCTTCCACGGGTACCGATGCCGTTACCACGCCCAAATCACCCAGCAAGGTGTTAACAATGCTGTAGTCATCTGACACGTAGCAAACCAAAGCCATAACCGGACAAGTCAAATGACGGCTCTGACTAGGATTCATCATATTCCTTAGCACCTGCCCATCCATTCCAATTGTCCTCGCGATTTTTTCCATATCATGATTCACAGCGAAGTCGCACAAGCTGGCGTTAAATGCCTCTTGTTTGAACTCAAGCAATTCATACATGGCGTTATTTGCGTCCATGTTCGACAATCTCCTAAGCGAAGAACGGCGGCACGAAAATGACGACAAGTGCGAACACGTGTAGCCATTTCGGGCAGTGGGTTTTAGTGGGTACAAGGGAAGAAAGGCGCATGGTTAAACCTGCTGTAGCGCGGCTTCTTCAGCCCACTTAACCATGTTGACCAACACTAAACGTTGGGTGCCTTGTTTTTCGCGGATAGGGATGTCGCCGTCAGACAACAACTTATCGAAAGTGCGTGGTTTAATGCCTGTGCGGCGTAGAAACTCTGCTTTTGTGACGTATGCAGCATCAACTGCTATCTGTACGCTTGCCATGGTGATATCCTTAACGGTTGAATTAGGGCGGTTCTTTGCGAGAAACGGCGCTTTAATGTTGAACACACAAGGATATTAGATCGTTACACGACTATCGTAAATAGTAATTTAACGATTTATATGAAAATAAGTGATCTCCATCAATGAATAACAAAAATATACCGCCCTTTGACTACCTGACTGGTAGTGAATTTACAAAGAGGTTGAAGAATTTAACTAATTGCGATGACTTCCAAGAGCTTAGCTCGTTACTCAACGTCCCAAAGACGACATTTAGCACATGGAATACTCACGATCGCACATCACACGAACTAATAGTGCGGTTACATCTAGCGCTAGGCATACCCGTCGAAGAATTAGCGCTAAAACCAGAAGACCGAAAAAAACTCAAAAGCACAGTAAGCGAGATGAGGGAACGCTATGACGTTTTACCGATCACTAAACAAGAATCACCTCAACACGCCACTACCATTCTAAAAAGCTTTTGCTTAGCAAATGGGCAACTGATTGAAACAGGTGAAATCCCTTATCCAGTAAGAAGAATGAACAGTTTTAACTTAGATGCGGAAAAGGTGATCGAGGTTGAAACAAACGAGGCGATTTACTTGCTTGATAAAAGCACAACCGATGCTGTGGCAGGCAATTATTTAATTGATGTTGACGGGCGTTTGTCCATCAACCAAATACAGCGTTTACCCGGCAGAAAGTTAGCAATAGCTTTTGGTGACAGCACTATTGAAGCGTCAGAGAACGACATTAAAGTGCTTGGCCGTGTAGCGGTAACAATGAAAAAAGATTAATTATTAACTTGGCTAGAATAATTATGGAACTAAAACCAGAATTAATATGCGCGTATGTAAACCAATATGGTGAGGCAAGCGTTCAAATTTTAAGAAGCGTAAAGCAACAGCCTGATATGCCGTTTTTACAAGGTTGGTGTATTAACCATCAAGCGCCACGCACTCTTCATCATCACCGAATTTTAGGCGAATTTAAAACCGTTGATGAAGCAGAAGCTTTTCTTTCTAAAAAGGCAGCTCATTTCTCACTGATTGAACCTACCTACTCCAAACCCAAAGCTGACGCACTGCAAGTTTGTTTCACTGGATTTAAGAGCGATGAAAAGTCAGAACTTAAACAAATTGCAACAAACCACGGGTTAATCATTAGAAAGGAAGTCACTGTTTATTTAGATGTGCTTTGCTATGGCTACAACGCAGGCCCAAAAAAACTAGAAAAGGCTATGGAACAAGGTGTGATGATTCTTAGCCGTCCTCAATTTGAAACCATGATAAAAACTGGCGAAGTTCCAGAAAGTGTTTAGTTTGAGAAAGGATTAAAGCTGAGAAACGTAAAGCTCTAAAAAGTATTCGACGCTTGCAGCACCGTACTTTATTGCAATAGCCATAAGTGCAAGCTTAGTGAGTAAGTAAGCGAAGTCGAACAAGAACTGCCCTTTAATCTCAATAGTTAGCGTTGCGTATCGCAATGAATTAATAAAACGGAACATAAGACCTCCACTATGGATAAGATGAATAGCTTAGAAATTGTTTGCCGCAAAAAAGACATTGAAGAGTTGACGCGGCTAATGGCTGATTACGGCATCACTGCGCGCAAATCGGACGCTCACCATTTTAATAATTTACCAATCGACCAAGTTGTTATTCTTTTGCACTCAGTCCCATGGAAAGAACTTGGTGAATTCATCTTAGCATGGAAAGGAATAAACGCAGGAAGGCAAATCATATTCAAAGCTGTCGACAATAAAGCCATCAACATCGACTTAAACGTTGCTGACTGTATCAAAGCTTATAAAAAAATCCCCAAAGAACACAACCAAGGTGTTATGTCATTTATCGATGAAGAACAAAAATAGGCTAGGAGCATAAAAATGTTTAAAGGTATTAAGTTAACTGCACTCACCGAAGAAAAAGTAGGAACAAACGTAGAGCGTTATGACTTCCTCATCCAAGAGACTGAATATATTGAACTGGAATACAAAACGGTTCGCGACTTACTCATTCTCACAAACAAACGCTTAATCACTGTTGATATCCAAGGACTTCGCGGCAAGAAAGCGGAATTCTTTTCTCTTCCATACAATAAAATCACCGCATTCTCAGTAGAAACAGCGGGGACGTTTGACCTAGATTGTGAATTTAAAGTATGGGCTTCTGGCCTTGGCGAACTTGAGTTTGCGTTCTTGAAAGGTACAGATGTTAAGAAAATTGCTTCTCTACTTAGTTGCGGAGTGTAATGTCAGTTCGCAACTTAAAAGACGGCAGCAAAAAACTAGAAAAGGCTATGGAACAAGGCGTGATGATTCTTAGCCGTCCTCAATTTGAAACCATGATAAAAACTGGCGAAGTGCCGGAAAGTGTTTAGTTAATTTGGCTAGGGAAATAGAGCACCTAAATATGAAAACCATAGTGAACTTAACCTCTGACGATATTCTTCTTTATCTGTCAAAAATGCACAAAGGAAGCTGCCCATTTTGCACAAGCAAAGCTATTCCTATGACTTTTATCGAAAATAAAGACAACCAAAAGATAATTTTTTCAGAACTCAAAGCTTTTGACGCTTATGGACAAGCCAACCCATGGCTAAACTCTACCCCTGTTATTCCCCTACTATGCCCTGATTGCGGTTATATTAGCCAACTAGTGATTCATCCTGTATTGAAATTCTTGAATAAGGATGACGTATAATGGCAGATAATGTGACAACTTTTCCTGCTGATAGATTTTACAGTCAGCGCAGCGGTGATGGTGGGGGTAGTGGTTTGGAAGCGAGAGTAGCAAAACTTGAGTCTGATGTTGAGCACATCAAACGTGATATTTCTGACATAAAAGGCCGTCAACTAGCCTTTATGGATAGAACTGAAGATAACTTCAAAGAGATGAGACAAGAGTTCAAATCAGTTCGATCTGAAACTGAAGATAACTTCAAAGAGATGAGGCAAGAGTTCAAATCAGTTCGATCTGAAATGAAAAGTGATTTCCGCATGTTATTCGGTGCACTTATCACCGTAACACTCGGCTTAGCTGGATTAATGGCTAAAGGCTTTGGCTGGCTTTAATGTCAGTTCGCAACTTAAAAGACGGCAGCAAAAAACCTTGGCTTTGTGAGTGCTACCCACAAGGCCGCAATGGTAAACGCGTTCGTAAACGCTTCGCCACCAAAGGTGAAGCGAATGCTTATGAAAACTTTGTGATGCGCAAAGTGGATGATAAGCCGTGGATGGGTGGAAAAGCTGACCGACGCAGTTTGTTAGATATGATTGATTTGTGGCAGGAACGCCACGGCCAATCACTGGCGAACGCCAAGCAAACCTATAACCGCTTGATGGTTATCTGCAATGGTTTGGGTGACCCATTTTATTCTAAGCTAACCGCGAATATGTTTACTGAATACCGCAGTAAACGCATTGCCGGGGAAGTTGCGGATTTAAATGGCAAGAAAACAGCGGTTTCATTTAGCACATGCAATCACGAACAAGCCATTTTCAATTCTATGATCAGTGAACTGCAAAGTATGGGGGAATGGAAAGGTGAAAACCCGTTGGCAAATGTTCGACAGTTCAAGCTGCATGAAAGTGAAATGGATTTTTTATCGATTGATGAAATGCAAAGTTTGATTGCAGCAGCAGAAAGCCATTCACACCCCGACTTACACAAGTTCATTAAGTTATGTTTGGCAACTGGCGGCAGGTTCAGAGAAGTAGCGCGCTTAACGGGTTCACAAATCAATAGCTATGACGCATTCCATAATAATGGTGATGCGATTAAAAAGCACACGGTGACGTTTACGCAAACAAAGGGCAAGAAAAATAGAACAGTTCCGATCGGCAAGGAAGAGTTTGAACTGATTTACACTGGCGACCATGGCCCCTTATTCAGTATCAGCTATGCCACGGTTCAACGCTTCATTGCAGCTCAAGTGCCAAGGCTAAACCGCCAAGCCGCGCACGTTCTTCGCCACACTTATGCTTCATACTTCATGATGAACCGAGGCAATATTATTACGTTACAACGCATCTTAGGTCACAGTGATATTAAGTTAACCATGCGCTATTCGCACTTATCACCTGACCACTTAGAAGAAGCAGTAAACAAAAGCCCAATAGCCATGCTACGCAACAAAAATGGCGACTAACCGCCGCCAAAAAGTGGCGACAAAATGGCGGCGTATTTTATTTATATGTGCGAACATATGCGGATATTTGCGATTTTATGTTTTTTAACTCATTGAATTAAAGCCACCAAGCCAAGCAAGGCAAGGTTTCAAAGGTATCGGAGAAAATACGAATTGTTACTGGACATACTCACGCAAAGCGTCAACGAATTTCAAGCTGACTGCCTAAAACTTTGTGAAAAGCACTACCCCACCATACACAACCAAGGAATGAGTGAACATCACTTAGGGCTGGCTTTTGCTCGCAGGTTGGCTCGTACACTCAGTGAATTTGGACACCCATGCCACTATTCTGTTATTGAATCAATCCCTCAGCGAGACATGCCACACCATTACCGAGTGAGCAGTGATGCAGGAACAGTATGGATCCTGACTCACCATATGGTCAGTGCAGGTAAAACCTGTCGAGAAAAGTTGATGCAAGACATTGCGCAGTGGAAATATGAGTACGCTTACGCGATTCAACCGAATGATTTACTGTTATTACTGACCGATCACTGGATCAGTCGTAGCCAAAAAAGTCGCGAGTTACTTCATTGGTGGACAGGGCAATTACCCGATGAAATAGATCAATACCTCGCACAAGGTATCACACTGTATGAAAGTGACTCATTGCTAACTCAATCTTTAGAGAACCGTTTTCAAATTAGCCCTTGTTATATTAAATTTAGCCATCCTTTAAAACGCTCTAAAAACCAGCAACTAGTCCGAAAGTACATTCAATTATATGCCGTATTACAATGGGCGTAACGTAAACAAACCGCCCTCATTTTCTTCCAAGTTCTAGATTTTATATTACCCTCTTCATTGGGCTGTCTTCTGATTTAGCACACACTCAATCAATTGAGCCTGCCACATCACATTCACTAAATAATTCAATATTTGTGACGCTGTTTTGACAACCCACAAATTTTCATCTTAGCCAAAGGTACAATTGACAAAGGTCAAGGTGAGTCAATAATATGGCATGGCATATTGGCGCTCGGATGCTTCAAGCAAAAATTAATGATTAGGATGTCGAAAATTGTATGCTTTTAACTAACAAAACTCAGTTTTCAAAATGCATGTCTCTGGATTCCGATGGCCAGTTTATTGCTCATTACCAACATCTTGTGCTGCGAAGCGTTTTCCAGCCGATATTCTCGCGGGATAACCGTATTGTGGGCGTTGAAGCCCTAGTGAGAATAACCGCCAATGGCAGCACGACCATTCGCCCCGATTGTTTTTTCCATTCCGACACTATTAATCCCATCGACAAACTTAACGTAGAAAGACTCAGCCGAGTTATCCACATCCGAAACTATGCCCTTTCCGAATATCGTCAATGCCAATTATTTCTAAACTTACTGCCTGTCGCAGGTGAATTGTTTGCCATCAGCGACATCAACAAAGCATTGCTATGCGATCGCCTCAAAGAACTGCATATAGAACATAATCAACTGGTCATGGAATTGATTGAAATCGATTCAGAAAATGAAAGCAAGCTGCAATGCGCAACGCAAAGTCTGGCTGCAAATGGTTTTAAAATTGCCATTGATGATTTTGGTACTCAAGCCTCAACACCACAACGGGTTCATTTGGTGACGCCTGATATCATCAAATTTGATCGAAGCTTATTACTCAAATATATGCAAGGTGATTGTGACCCACTTATGGATGGCATTACCCTTGCGAAACAGAATGGTTCCAATACCGTTGTAGAAGGCATCGAAACCCAAGCGCAACTCGAAGCAATGCAAAAACTCGATATTGATATGTTTCAAGGCTATTTTTTAGCCATGCCGGAAGCGATAGTACCAGCCATTAAGATGGCCATTTAATCGCGATATTCTTTACATGCGCGTAGCACCCCAACTTTACTGCTACTTTCAAGGTTCACTCACTGTTTTCCTAGCGACAACATCAGGTTATTTAACTGTATGACATAGCGTGATGTTTAATAAGAAAAGGAAATAAGCTCTTGGGTATAAGGGTGCTGAGGATTGAGAAACAGCTGTTGCGTTTCCCCTTGCTCAACGACTTCACCTTGTTTCATCACCATAGTGTAATGGCATAATGATTTCACCACATGTAAATCATGGCTAATGAACAAGTACGTTAACCCATATTTTTGTTGCAGCGATTTAAGCAGATCCAACACTTGGGCTTGAATCGTACGATCTAAAGAAGAAGTTGGTTCATCAAGTAAAATGAACTCAGGTTTAAGCACCAATGCCCGAGCAATCGCGATACGTTGTCGTTGCCCACCTGAAAACTCATTGGGATAACGATAGCGAGTGGCTGGGTCGAGTTCAACTTCTCGCATCACATCACAAATCATTCGTTCAACAGTTTGTCGATCATAACGGCTATGAACCTCTAACCCTTCACCAATAATCTGCGCCACCGACATTCTCGGATTCAGTGCTGAAAATGGATCTTGAAAAACGACTTGCATCTTGCTGCGATAAGGTAGCATAGCTTTCCTATCTAACCCTTGCAGCTCATTATTGTCGTAACAAATCGAGCCTTCCGAATGGACTAATTTTAGTATCGCCATACCAGTGGTCGATTTACCCGAACCGCTCTCGCCAACAATTCCTAATGAATGTCCTCTTTTAAGCTTAAACTGCATGTCGGTGACAGCTTTAATATGCGAGACCGTGCGCTTGAATAAGCCGCCAGTGATGGGAAACCAGACCTTGAGATGCTGAAGCTGCACTAGAATTGGGTTGTCAGGGTTTACGTCAACGGGCAAACCTCGAGGATCGGATTCAATCAATTTTTTGGTATAAGAGTGAGAGGGTGATGAGAACAGCGTTTTGGCATCATTCACCTCGATCACTTGCCCATTTTGCATCACTGCAACGCGATCAGCGATACGCTTAACAATACTGAGATCATGAGTAATGAACAACATGGCCATACCCAGTTCTTGTTGCAGGTTTTTAAGTAGATCTAATATTTGCGCCTGCACAGAAACATCAAGCGCAGTGGTTGGCTCATCAGCAATCAGTAATTCAGGCTCATTGATCAAAGCCATCGCAATCATGACTCGCTGGCGTTCTCCCCCAGAAAGTTCATGTGGATAAGCATTGATCTTAATTTCTGGCGATCGAATACCCACTTTTTCTAACCATGCAATGGCCAACTGACGTGCTTTGCTGCCTCTTAGTCCTCGATGAATCTCAACAACTTCGATCAACTGTTTACCAACTTTGTGCAGAGGGTTGAGTGAGACCATTGGCTCTTGGAAAATCATACCAATCCGCCCGCCTCGTATACCTCTTAATTGCCTCTCACTACAGTTCAACGTGTTGATACCATCAAAAAAGATCTCCCCTTGCAAATAGTGGGCAGCACTTTTCGGTAACAACTTCAAAATGGCATTCGCCGTCACTGATTTACCAGAACCACTTTCCCCCACCAGTGCTAAAGTTTCCCCTGCGGAGAGAGAAAGTGACACCGCTTTAATCACAGGTTCAATATTGTCTTTTTGACCAAACCCGACCGAAAGATTTTGGATAGAGAGTACGGTTTTACTCATCATCTTCTCCCTGTCGAATGCGGATCAAAAGCATCACGTACAGCTTCGCCGATAAAGACCAATAATGTCAGCATTAACGAGAGCACCACAAATGCTGAAATACCTAACCATGGAGCTTGTAAATTGGCTTTCCCTTGCGCCAATAATTCGCCCAAAGAGGGCGAGCCGACTGGCAAGCCAAAACCGAGAAAATCTAAGGATGTTAAAGTCGTAACTGAGCCTGAAAGAATAAAGGGCATCATGGTTAAAGAAGCCACCATCGCGTTAGGTAGCATGTGGCGAAGCATAATGCGGCGATCACTCACCCCCATCGCTTGCGCAGCCCGCACATAATCAAAATTACGACAGCGTAAAAACTCCGCTCTCACCACGCCCACTAAACTCATCCAACTAAAAAGCACCATAATACCAAGCAACCACCAAAAATTCGGTTCGACGAAACTCGATAAAATGATCAGCAGAAAAAGCGTTGGCATCCCTGACCAAACTTCAATAAAACGTTGCCCAAGTAAATCAAGCCAACCGCCATAATAACCTTGAGTGGCACCAACGATAACGCCTATCACTGACGAGACGAGTGTTAATACAAAGCCAAACAAAACCGAAATACGAAACCCGTAAATAATACGAGCCAGCACATCGCGCCCTTTATCATCAGTACCAAGCCAGTTCACTGAATCTGGCGCTGACGGCACTGCATTATTGATATTAAAGTTGATGGTGTCGTAACTAAATGGGATCAATGGCCAAACAATAAAGCCTTTTTGTTCAATCAGATCGATGACGTAAGGATCGGTATAATCCGCTTCGGTTTCAAACTCACCACCAAAACGAGTTTCTGCATATTGTTGAAAGGTGGGGAAAAACCACTGCTGATCGTACTCAACCAAAAGGGGTTTATCATTTGCAATCAACTCAGCAAATAGGCTCACCACAAATAAAAGCGTAAACAACCATAGTGAATAAAAACCGCGCCGATTGGACTTAAAACCGTGCCAGCGCAATACGTTTAATGGGTTGGACAGCCTTTTTTTTACCATCATGAACGAGCCTCAAAGTCGATTCGAGGATCAACCCAAATATAGGTCAAATCGGAAATGATGCTGAGGACTAATCCAAGTAACGTCATGATGTATAAAGAACTAAACACTACAGGATAATCCCGTTGAATGGTCGATTCAAAACCAAGTAGCCCTATACCTTCCAGTGAAAACATCACTTCAATCAGCATCGAACCGGTGAAAAATATGCTGATAAAAGCACTCGGAAAACCGGCAATAATAATCAGCATCGCATTACGAAAAACGTGCTGATAAAGAATACGTCCTTCATCCAGTCCTTTTGCTCGAGCCGTCACCACATACTGTTTGTTGATCTCATCAAGAAATGAGTTTTTCGTTAGCATACTCAAAGTGGCAAACCCGCCGATCACCATTGCAAAGATGGGCAAAGCCAAATGCCAAAAATAGTCGCCAATTTGTTGATACCAAGTCAGATCAGCAAAATTATTTGATACTAAACCACGCAGTGGGAACCAATTGAAATAATTTCCGCTGGCAAAAATAATGATCAAAATGATCGCAAATAAGAAGCCAGGAATGGCGTAACCTATAATGACCACCGCGCTTGACCATACATCAAACCTTGAGCCATGGTGAATGGCTTTTAAAATACCGAGAGGAATGGAGATAAGGTAGATGATCAGCGTACTCCACAGCCCTAAAGAGATCGAAACGGGCAAACGCTCAGTGATCAAATCAATAACATTGCCCCCTTTGAATAAGCTGTCACCAAAATTAAAGGTTGCGTAATTTTTTAGCATTTCAAAATAACGGACATGAAGAGGCTTATCGAAACCAAACTGTTTTTTTATCGCTTCGACTACCTCAGGGTCTAAACCTCGGGAACCTTTATATCCTCCAGTGTTAGCCGACAGCGACATATCCACTTCTTGGCCGCCTCCAGTAAATCGCTCCATAATTCCGTCACCATGCCCTTCCATTTGTGCAATCGCTTGCTCAACTGGGCCTCCGGGGGCAATTTGGATGATAAAAAAATTAATGGTAATAATCGCCCACAGCGTGGGCACAACGAGCAGCAATCGGCGGAAAATATAAGCAGTCATTGCATCCTCTTAACGGCGTTTTTCTGGTAGCAATTGCGCTTTCTGCTCCGAAACCCACCAAGTATCAAGACCAATATCATATTTTGGCATCACGCTAGGACGCTCGAATTTGTCCCAAGTTGCGATACGATATTGGCTCAGATACCACTGTGGGATCAGATAAAAATTCCACTGTAGAACGCGATCTAATGCTCGGCCTAAAGGCAATAATTTTTCTGGATGCTCTTGATTGGCGGCAATTTGTTCAGTGAGGAAGTCGACAACTGGGTCTGCCACTCCAGCACGATTGTACGTGGAATCGATGTAGTTTGAATTCCAGATAATCAACAAGTTAGGACTTGGGTAAGGATTCGCCGCATAGGCCGACGAAAGCATGTCAAAATCTCTATCGCGCAAACGCTTAAGATATTGTGTGGTATCCACTGAGCGAATCTTCATCTCGATACCAAGCTGTTTTAGATTTTTTTGCAAAGGAATAGCAATACGTTCCGTGGTCGGACTGTAGATCAATAACTCAAACTCAAACGCTTTACCCGTTTCTTTATGGGTCATCACTTTATCTTTCAGCTCCCACCCCGCCTCTTTGAGCAATTGAAAAGCGACTCGTAGTTGTTGACGAATACGACCAGACCCATCCGTCACTGGTGGTTGGTATTCTTGGGTAAAAACACGTTCTGGGATCTTATCTTTTAGTGGTGTAAGAATAGTGAGTTCATCAGTAGAGGGAAGACCTTTCGCTTCATACTCTGTGTTTTGAAAATAGCTACGCGTTCGTGAGTATTGATCGTAGAACATATTTTTGTTCATCCATTCAAAATCCATCGCATAGGTCAAAGCCTCGCGCACTTTCGGATCACTAAACATTTCTCGTTGAATATTAAATACAAAACCTTGGGTTGAAGCTGGGCTATTATGCGCGATCGCTTCTTTCTTGATGAATCCTTTATCAAAGTTCAATCCAGTGTATGAGCTGGCCCAAAACTTCGCCGAACTCTCTTGGCGAATATCAAATTCCCCAGCTTTAAATGCCTCAAGCATTACGGTATCGTCCCGGTAATAGTCGTATTGGATCTGCTTGAAATTATGCCGCCCAATGTTGACTGGTAAGTTGGCAGCCCAATAATCTTTCTGCAACTCATAAGTGACACTCTGCCCAGTTTGATAACGTACGACTTTGTAAGGACCGCTGCCGACTGGCGGTTCATTTAATGGTTCTGCTAAGTTTTTATCCTGCCAATAGTGCTTAGGCAACACTTGAGTTGATTGAGCCAAACTAAAAAGCTTTTCTCTATTAGGTTCTGACATCTCAATACGAACCGTTAAAGGATGGATCGCCGTTACCGATTTAACCGCTTTGTAAAACAGTCGATATTGAGGCACCCCTTCTGTCATGAACTTGTTGAACGTAAACTCAACATCTTGCGCGGTGATCGGTTTACCGTCTTGAAAACGTGCGTTCGGGTTGATATCTAGTTCTAGCCACGAATAGTCATCAGAATAACGAACTTTAGAAGCAATCAATGGATAATAGGTATCAATTTCGTCGCTGGGCGCAAACATCAGTGAATCATAAAGCTCACCACTGCCTGCCGCCGGAGCGCCTCGGGAAGCAAAGCGGTTAAAATTGTCGTAAGTACCTACCTCGCCATAAGTTACTTTTCCGTACTTAGGTGCGCTTGGATTAACATAATCGAAATGAGAAAAATTGGCGGGATATTTGGCTTGCCCAACGCCGGATAATGTTGTGGTTTCTACAACATCCGCAGTCGCCAAAGCACTCATCAGCAGCACAGTCACACCTAACAGCGTAGGCTTAATTTTTCTCATACTAGAATCCTTCCATTGATAACTTCGCGACATTCCATCGGTGTAAACTATTAATAATTCAGTCACTTGGGTAAGTATAGAGAAAAATAAGATTTACGAAACCCCAAGCTGCAATTATAACGAAACAACTTGGCATTGCTGGTAAGTGGTGCGTCGCAATAAGAATTGGTAACTTTGTGGTTTTAGGAACGAAACGTATAGAAAACGCCGCGATGAGATAAAAAGCCCTGCCATGCAGGGCTTCATCGGCTTTAACCATCTGTGGTAATTTGGCTGATCAGCTCTTTTTCTACCTGCTCGGCCATTTCAAGAGCAATTTGGCACGTTCCAGCCGCTTGATGGCCTCCACCACCATATTTGAGCATTAATCCGCCCACATTGGTTTTAGAGCCACGATCAAAAATAGATTTCCCCGTAGCAAACACGATATTTTGCTTCTGAAAGCCCCACATTTTGTGAATCGAGATATTACACTGGGGAAATAAGGCATAAATGATAAACCGATTCCCCGCGTAAATAATTTCTTCGCCCGTCAAATCAAGAATGACAAGGTTTTTATAGACTTTGGCACAACGTTGAATCTGCTGTTTAGATAGAATTTCATGCTCACGGTACAAAGTAACGCGCTCTTGAACGTCCGGCAGAGCAAGAATCTCAGCAATGGAGTGGTTCGCACAGTAGTCGATAAGATCCATCATTAACTGATAATTGGAGATACGAAATTCATGGAAGCGCCCTAAACCTGTTCTTGCATCCATCAGGAAATTCAGTAAATTCCATCCCGCAGAATCAAGCACTTCATCCCGAGTAAACTGCGCGGAGTCACCTTTGTCGACAGCAATCAGCATCTCTTGCCACTGAGAGGGAAACGTATCTAGTCCGCCATAATATTGCCATACTACATGCGCGGCAGATGGCGCGTTTGGATCAATAATATGATTCGGCCTTTCACCTTGATTGCGAATAGTTTCCGATAGGTGATGATCAAAAATTAAGTGAGCATTAGCGACGTAAGGCAGGTTAGTGACAATGTCACGCTCAGTTGTCGTCACCTTCCCATCTTGCATATCCTTTGGGTGAACAAATACGATCTCGTCAATTAGGTTGAGTTTTTTGAGCAACACGGCACAAACCAGCCCATCAAAATCGCTGCGTGTCACTAATCTAAATTTACTTTCAGCTTGTTGATGCTCAGACATAGACAATTTCCTTATTAGCAGTCATATCACTGCTCGGCGTGGGTTTAAGCAGTGTTTTGTATATCAGATCCTGAGTTAACACCTTTTAGGTTTACCAATGCAGGTGGTATGTTTTCATTTTAGACGCCATCGTCTTTTTAACAAACTTAACACAATGGTTTTTAAACATTATTCAACACAGCGCATCATTTTATTGAGCAAATATCGAATAAAGTAATGAGGAATAAAGACTGCTGTTACAACTAGGGAATTGGAGGTAAGAAAAAGCCAGCAACAAGTGCTGGCTGTTAGGTTGAGCTAAGAAGTGAGGTATCTCTATTTACGTTTATCCTGCACGTACTTTCGGCTCACATCAACAAGCGCTACATCTTTAAAGAAACTACGACCAAGTAACAGTGGATAAGTCAGATGTGTACGATCGGCAAGCGTAAATTCGGTTCTCTCTTTGAGATCACCAATTTCAATCCAAGCGACAACGACCGCACGTCTTTGTGTACCCTCTGCACTGGATTGCCGAATTCTGACCCAGCGTTCAACAGGTAAACTTATCTCATCACTTTTGATGTCATCGTGTTCAATCCTGAACTTGACCCAATCATTTCCATCGCGTTCAAAAGCAACAACATCCACGGCACTAATTGAAGAGGTGGCCGCTCCGGTATCGATACGCGCTTTGAAGCTTTCGTTCAAACTCGGCACATAAACCCACTCTTTTTCGCCCAAAATAAGCTTACCATCAGAGGTTTTTTTGGCCTTCACCACAACCACTGGCTCTTTCGAGGGTTTTTCAACCGGTTTTTGTGCCTCAGTATTTTGTTGTTTTGGCTCTTCAACTTTTGGCTTTTGCTCTGGTTGTGTTGAGGTTTGGTTTAGCGTACTACATGCCATCAAACCAGTACTCAACATTAAAAGAGCAATAAGTTTCAAGTGTTGTTTCATTGACCCACCTAATCAAACTGATAAATATTTAAGAGACATTCACTATGGCTTGAGCAACATACGGAATATGTTGTTCTGATAAGCCTGCAATGTTAATTCGGCCATCACCTACCCCATAGATTCCATATTGATCACGTAGCTGAGCCATCTGTTCTGGAGTAAAGCCTAGCACAGTAAACATCCCTTTGTGACTTTCGATAAAGTCGAATTGTGAAGTATTGTGCTGATTTCTCAAATGATTACACAAGGTTTGACGCAGGTTTAACAAACGCTGTTGCATTTCACTTAACTCTTGCTTCCAAATCGCGGTTAATGCTTGATTTTGTAAAATAGTTTTCACCAGTGCAGCACCATGATCGGGCGGCATAGTATAGGTCGAACGGGCTAACGTTAGTAATTTACCTTTTGCATTCGCTACATCTTGTGCGTTTTTACCGACAACAATCGCGGCACCAGTTCGTTCTCGGTAGAGACCAAAGTTCTTTGAACAAGAGGTGGTGATCAACATCTCTTCGACGTTGTTTGCCATAAAACGCAGCCCTTTCACATCCTCTTCAAGACCTTCACCAAACCCTTGGTAGGCAACATCAACAAAAGGGATGAAGCCATTTTTCTGCGCAAGACTGGTGATCGCTTGCCATGCGGCGAAATCAATATCCGCGCCGGTTGGGTTATGGCAGCAACCATGGATAAGCACCACATCTTTTGGCCCTGCTTGCGATAAATCATCAAGCATCCGTGCAATATCGACTTGCTTAGTCTCGCGACAGAAGTAAGAATAATATTTCACTTTTAAACCCGCCGCTTCCATCACAGGTTTATGATTGACGTAACTTGGGTCCGTAATCCACACCGTCGTTTCTGGTTGTGCTACGTGCATTAAGTCACCGAGCATACGCAGCGCACCACTTGCTCCGGGCGTTTGAATCGCAGCCACACGATCAAGCACTGAAGTGCCAGACAATAATAAGTTCACCATGCTTTGGTTAAACTCTTCACACCCAGCAAGCCCAACATACGATTTAGTGGTTTGTGTGGCAATCACGTGCTCTTGCGCTTTGGCAATGGCGCGCATAATCGGCGTCTCTCCTTGGCTATTACGATAAACGCCAATGCCTAGGTCAACTTTTTCGCTGCGAGGATCGTTGCGGTATGCAACCGATAATGAAAGTATTGGATCGAGTGTTGGTGTTGGTAAATGTGAAAACATGAAGGTCACAACCCTTTGAAATTCAAGTAATGACCTTCAAGTTAGCACTAGATACATAATTTTTACAGTTTAAATTGATGGATTATTTGATTGGCACTGCCTCGCCATTCTAAGCTTGGATCGGCTTTATCC
>NZ_CAWNIB010000240.1:0-2029 GCF_963874405.1 Vibrio sp. V08_P9A1T1 | reverse complement strand
GAATAATAAATGATGTTTTTGTTGTTAATTGCAGATAGGTGTAACCACACCGCTGTAGATTCAAGTAGCAGCAACCAAAGTTTATTTAGGAAAGCTGCACGCCAGTAAAATGGAGCGTTTGTGCACAGTGTTGACAGCGGTAGGTGGCTTGATTGCGCATCACTTTATTGTGACGACGGACAGTGAGCGGATAATGCGCACAGGCGCAGTGATATTCAAAGGTTTTGCCTTGCACAGAAGAGACTTCAAAGCGATGAGTGGTATTGGCTGGTAAATGAAACACTTGATTCATCACGGCCTGCCACTCTTTACCGTGTGGACGAACGCGACCATAGCGCTGGTAGGTAATTAGGTGGGCGATTTCATGTGGGATCACTTCATCGAGAAAGGCGCGTTGATTTTCAGCAAACAGCACTGGATTCAGTCTGATTTCCCAACGTTGTAAATAAGCCTTACCTGCCGCCTTTCCCCGTAACTGATAGCTGATACTCGGCATAGGGAAGTCGTGTTGAAAATAGTGACGAGCGGTTGTGATGCACTGTTTTGCTTTTACTTGCGCACGGTAATGTAGCTCAAAATTAGGCACAGATTCATTCCTAGAAAAAAGCCCTTGCGAATGAGCAAGGGCTTACAAATTTAAACTAGGTTGAAAATTACTTCAAGCCAGCAAAGTCACGCAGGATGGCGGCTTTGTCAGTCGCTTCCCAAGGAAACTCTTCACGGCCGAAGTGACCGTAAGCGGCGGTTTTCTTGTAGATCGGTTGCAGCAAATTGAGCATTTCTTGTAGGCCGTATGGGCGTAGGTCGAAGTGCTGGCGTACCGCTTCAATGATGATCTCTTGTGATACTTTCTCAGTACCAAAGGTTTCGACCATGATTGAGGTTGGATCTGCAATACCAATGGCGTATGACAACTGAATTTCACAGCGGTCAGCAAGGCCTGCCGCTACGATGTTTTTCGCTACATAACGCGCCGCGTAGGCTGCACTACGGTCTACTTTTGATGGATCTTTACCAGAGAATGCACCACCACCGTGACGCGCTGCGCCGCCGTAGGTATCAACAATGATCTTACGACCAGTTAAACCACAGTCACCCATTGGGCCGCCAATCACAAAACGACCGGTTGGGTTGATGAAGAATTTGGTCTCTTTGCTAAGCCACTCGGCTGGCAACACTGGCTTAATGATCTCTTCCATGACGCCTTCGCGTAGGTCAGCTGTCGAGATAGAGTCGCAATGTTGCGTTGAAAGAACGACTGCATCAATTCCGACAATTTTACCTTGGTCATATTGGAAGGTAACTTGAGACTTTGCATCAGGACGTAGCCAAGAAAGCGTGCCATTTTTACGCACTTCTGCTTGTTTTTGCATCAAGCGGTGAGCGTAGGTGATCGGTGCTGGCATCAGGATTTCAGTTTCGTTGGTCGCGTAACCGAACATAATACCTTGGTCACCGGCGCCTTGTTCTTTAGGATCGGCCTTATCAACACCTTGGTTGATATCAGGTGACTGTTTACCAATGGTATTCAAAACGGCGCAAGAATTGGCATCGAAACCCATCTCTGAGTTGACGTAACCAATTTCACGAACGGTTTGGCGAGTAAGCTCTTCAATGTCCACCCATGCAGAGGTAGTGATTTCACCACCAACCATGACCATGCCGGTTTTCACGTAAGTTTCACAAGCAACGCGCGCTTTGATGTCTTGTTCTAGAATCGCATCCAAAACTGCATCAGAAATTTGGTCTGCAATTTTATCTGGATGGCCTTCTGAAACGGATTCAGAAGTAAACAGGTGCTTAACCATGAGAGCTCCACTTTTAATCGTTGGACTATGGCAAGCTTCGCTCACCATCGTTATTCATTAGTTTATGTAGGTGTTTCTACATCTAGACGTCTATTCTAGTTTTGAATGGTCGAATTACAAGTTATTTTTACGCCTGTCTGTAAACCAAACGTTTGCTTAAATTTAGATGAAAAATTGGAGTTTGGTTTTTTATCCTAAAAATAAGCGCTAAAGAGCACTAT
>NZ_CAWNIB010000239.1:0-2030 GCF_963874405.1 Vibrio sp. V08_P9A1T1 | reverse complement strand
TGGTACGCACGAGTCTGTTCATAAATTTCTGTGAGATCATGGCTAATGTCTAAAATCAATGCGTATTGGCGTTCACTTGCCAATTTATTAGCCTCTGATTCAATATTCATTTCAGCTATCGTTCTTGTTAATTCTGAATTTTTCTTCCCCGCTTTATATGTAAACCAGGAAGTCACTATAGCTACAACTGATGGGATTCCTACCTTAAACATATCACTAACTACAGAAGCTAATTCTTTGTTTATTCCATACTCGATTACTTGAGGGTCCATAAAATCTCCTAAATATAACGCCCGCCTAAGGGGCTGGCAACGCATAACACCAAACTCAAACACAACAACCGTAACCACCGCGGCTCATTGGGACTGGAAACGCCACGCGTTGACAGTCCCTCTTGAGGCGCTTGTTATAGCGATTTTTCTTTCAGAATAATCGACCGAGCAAAAGAAGCAATTGAAATACCGACAACTAGTCCTAAACCATTTGCGCCTAAATCGAGCCACTCACCATAACGATTTACATATGGCTGAACTAATTCAATAAAGCCACTATAAACTAAGAAGCCAACGATAAATAACAACCACTTTTCGGGTCTCGCTAACGCTACTGGAAATGCCAAAGCCCCATAAGCAATAAAATGGTGAGTTTTATCTGTCCCTGGAACGGAAGGAAGATTATCCAACGGATATAGAGACAAAACCGTAATTGCCAGAGCTATTAAAATTGTGAATAACAGCCAGTGACGTTGAGCTAAATTTAACAAAGATTTCAAGATATTCTCCGAATCGCTATAACGCCCTGTTAAGGTGTGAGCAACGCAATAACGATGCCGCCGCATAACACCTTAAACACTAAGCGCAACGCATAGTAAAAATGCCACGCGTTGCGAATCACTCTTAAACAGATTGTTAGCTATTTTGTTTCAGATAAATGTTGAACTAATACTGACCAATTGTGGTAAAAAATGTCGTACCTTGGGTTTGACAACAATCCATTAGCTCTAACTTGCTCTTTTACATACTTGCTATCTAAGATCCAAACATCAAATGTTGCGATCGGACGAGAAATATTTGCGGATACTTTTTGAATCTCATGAGTAGGTTTGTCAACTAACACTAAAAAATCGAAATCTGTCGAGTTTAACTTCAATGATGATGTGTTTGAGGAACGATACTTAACTTGGATCGTGCATGATTTCTTAGTCTTAGGGTCTACAACCAACAAGTCATAACCTGGCATATTAGGACTAGCAACAGAAACTATGTACCCCAACTCAAGCATAATATAGCCGGCAATATAGAGTTCAGCTCCTTCACCCTTAACAGCGGCGTCAGACTTACTATCCCGTAAGTCCAGTTCACCATAAACACTCGGATAACCATCAAGCTTGTTGCGAGCCCAGCGAAAAGCGGTATGAAGATTAGCACACATTTTACTAGTGGCTAGCTCTGTAAAATTTCCGTCTTTCGCGCGAATAGTTACGATGTACTTGTCACGTTCTCCTACCATTGAAAAACGTTCCGCCCATACGTCGACGGCTTGCCCTTGATAAGAATAATCCTCAAACTCTCTAGATGAAATAGCACCATCTTCATCTTTAAGTATCGTCACGAATCTCAAATTGAATTGTCCCTAAATAGCTAACGCCCGGCTAAGGGGTTGACAACGCATAGCCGAACTCAAAAAACACACCGTAAACACTGAACTTCAATTTTGCACTAAAGCCGCCACGCGTTGGCAATCCCTCTTGAGCCGTTTGTTAGGCCAACTGATTGACAACGATACTTTCAAAACCAAAGAACGAGCTTGCTTGAAAACTGAAAACCAACTAAGTGATTAATTTATAAACAAAAATCTCAAATCAGCAAAGAAACCAAAAACTCAAATTGAGCGATTTAGAAGAAAAGTGACGAGCGTAGCATGCTCGGCGGACGTTTGGATGCTGAAGGTTATTTTGCCGCTGAATTCACAACGATAAACAGCTCAACGCGATCAAGAAACAACAAATATGTGATGACGATTTATTGCTT
>NZ_CAWNIB010000238.1:0-2031 GCF_963874405.1 Vibrio sp. V08_P9A1T1 | reverse complement strand
CTCAATTTCCGGGAAGTTGTACTCTTGATTTCGTTTCGTAGCAACCAGTGCTTTCTGAACTTGATAGTAAATAGCACACAATGATAAGTCCGAGAGACCAGCAAGTTTTTTTGATAGTTCAAAGTTATTAACTTTGTAAAGCTCATCACTCCCGAGGTCTTCTAATGACATAATTACAGCTGTTCTTATTCGTTGGATTGAGTTTGGTAATCGTTGATCCCCAGAAATTGAAGATAAACTCTTATATAAAAGAAGCCATTCAGCTTGGTATAAATCTGGAGTATTTTTGAGCATTAATTCATCAAACAACTGAAATATCGAGGAGATAGTTGGCTCAAATACGTCATCATTTCCAGTAGCCGAGCTATTCGGATCTTCTCGATCAACTAAGCTAAACAATATTTCTCTAGATTTGTTACTAAAAAATATATCCATTATATCTTTCTTGTTCATATTTAACTCCATGAAGGCTAACGCCCGCCTAAGGGGCTGGCAACGCATTAACACAAAACTCAAACACAGCAACCGAAACCACCGCGGCTCAATGGGACTGGAAACGCTACGCGTTGACAGTCCCTCTTGAGGCGTTTGTTATGAGGCGGATTCACCGTCTGCTCTTGGCGTAATTCCCAACTCTTTCTGTAACCTTTTACTAAGCCCGAGCACAACAAGTCGGTAGGACTCAGACAAGTAATACTTCAACTCTTCGTCTAATACACCTGAAGTCTCCGTTTGTTGGATCCACTTCATCCCTCGGTTGGCAAAGTAAGGGGCGGGAATATAACCATCGTGCTCACTCAGATACTCAAAGTTCAAATCCGATGTTTTGAAAGTAAAAACGGGTTGCTGCTCCTTGCCGATACTACCAATAGAAAACACTTTTCCAGCCACTTTCCAAACATGAGAACCACCCCATTGCACTACGTATGTAGTAGCAGGAAAGGAACGACAAAATTGGTTGAACTCATCGTGATTCATCTTGTTTTCCTATAGCCTCATAACGCCGCGTTAAGGGGCGCAGGCACGCAATACAAAAGTGACCGCATAACACCTTAACCACTAAACACAACGCAAATTGAAAATGCCACGCGTGCCAAGTCCCTCTTTAACGCTTTGTTAGGTGAATTTATACCGCTGAAATATAAACGCAAACTTCTCTCTCACCACCTTGCATACGAAGTGTTTGATTTTCTACGTAAATAACACCAAGTTTATCGATAACTGACTTTGAACGTTCATTTCCAACAAGATGCATAACCTTTAACTCTGTCAATCCATGACATTCTATTGCGTACTCTATTAATGTCTTTGAAGCTTCTGTCGCATAACCTTGCCCCCAAAAATCGACACCCAACCAATAACCTAAGATACCTTGGCCATCTTTTAAACTCGGCAAACTCACTGCACCAATAAGCTCGCACGATTCTTTATGTACAACCGCATAAACAATACTCTCTCCGCTGGCAAAGCCGGTTTCATGTGTTTCAATCCATGAAATTGCATCTGACACTTCGTATGGATGCGGTATGTTTGCCGTCATCTCTGCGATTCGTTTATCGCCAGCCAATACTGATACTTGCTCTGCATCAGAGTGTTTAAATGATCTAAGGATTAAACGTTCCGTTTCTAAAACTTGCTGCATTATTCCCCCAATTCACCTAACGCCCGGCTAAGGGGTTGACAACGCACTGCCGAACTTAAAAAACACACTGTAAACACTGAACTTCAATTTTGAACTAAAGTCGCCACGCGTTGGCAATCCCTCTTGAGCCGTTTGTTAGGCCAACCGATTGACAACAATACTTTCAAAACCAAAGAACAGGGCTTTTTTACAAACTTAAAACAAACTAACCGATTCATTTATAAACCAAAACCCTAATTCAGCAAAGAAACCAAAAAACTAAAATTGAGCGATTTGGAAGAAAAGTGACGAGCGTAGCATGCTCGGCGGACGTTTGGATGCTGAAGGTTATTTTGCCGCTAAACTCACAACGAAAAGCAACTCAACGCGATCAAGAAACAACAAATATG
>NZ_CAWNIB010000237.1:0-2040 GCF_963874405.1 Vibrio sp. V08_P9A1T1 | reverse complement strand
AATGGTTTACTCATAGACCCTCACCGAGATTCTTAATGTAATTATTATCATTGTTGACTAAGTCAATATCTTGTTAATACCAAATGGACGACCATGACAGCAGATAAAACCGAACCTATAATCATCACCTATCTAACACCATAACTGAGGTTTTATCCTTATGAAAAAGGCACTGTTGCTGATTATGTCGTCTGTTTTGGGTCTAATGCTTGTGGGTTGCCAGTCAGCGCAAAAATCAACCTCTTCCGAGAGCAATATTCAATCTATCATGGGTACGGTTTCGTACCGTGAGCGTATCGCACTGCCGGATAAGGCGCTTGTCACTATCACTTTGCAAGATGTTTCATTGGCTGATGCACCCGCTAAAGTGATCGCAAAACACCGCTTTGAAACTAACGGAATGCAAGTGCCGCTTGAGTTTGACTTGGCATTCGACAACCGAAAAATTGATGCTCGCCACCGTTACAGCGTCAGTGCTCGCATCGAAGTAGATGGAAAACTGCGCTTCATTACGGATACCCATTACGCCGTGATTACTGATGAGAATAACACTAAACGGGTTGATTTGCGTTTGGTTGGTGTTAAACAGTAAAAACAGAAGCAATAAAATAGACGCAATACTATAAAAACAGTAAAACAAGAAATAGTAAAACAGCCCTTTCCCGTGCTAGATAAGCGGGAAAGGCGCTTGACCGAAAGGGGCTTAGGGGCGCCACTGGTATAATCGAAGTTTTATTCTGCCATGCTCGTTCACTTCGACGCCTTCGGCGATCAATTTTTGTCGTTGACGTAATAAATCCCCTCCTTTCAGCGAAATCTCTCCTTTGCTGTTGATCACACGAAACCAAGGTAATCGGCTGTTTTGAGGTAGGTTACCTAATGCTTTTCCAACATGGCGTGCGTAGCCGGGGTATCCTGCTAAACGAGCAATTTCCCCATAGGTTGTCACTTTTCCTGGGGGAATTTGATGTATAACTGCAAAAATCTGCGCTAAAAATTGGTTCATGCTGACAATTCGTCCATACTAGCAGTGTCCTAGTTCGATAGTTACCAAGGAACGGTATAAGGAGAGGGCATGCTATTTTCTACCTTTCAATTTTTAATCACAACCGTGTTGGCTGTGGTTTGTGCAAGAGCCATAGGTTTAAGCGAAGGGGACATCCCCGTGCTGGCCATCGTGATCCCTGCGCTGTGGATTTTACCGCAAGGGGGCGTCGCGGGTGTGTTGTTATTGGCTGCAATGACCGCTTATGGTTTCACTTTATCTTATCAGCCAATCGCTCTTTCTGTCAGTGTTTGGGTGCTGCTGCCTTTGTTGACGGTGGCCTTTTCTAAACGCAGTAGCATGGGCGTTATCTTAGTGAGCACGTTGATCGTACTGACGTTGCAAGTCGGTATCATCGTTACTCAATCTGCTGGGAAATTAGGCGGTACAGGCTGGCTTACTGTTATTCAGACTCTTTCTGTTATCGTTGTTTGGTGGTCGGTTGCGCACTGGAAGCCATCCAATAAGCACCGTTGGTGGGCGTTAGGGTTACTGCTACCGCTATGGATGGCCGATTTCTCGTATGCGGTGTTAGTTGCGTTAAGCATTACTGGCATTATGGCGTCGATGGAAAGTTTAACCCAATCCAAACCAGTCGCAGTGAATTGGAATGGTTTGTTATGCTGGACACTTCCAACGGTAGGCTTTGCAAGCTTAGTCGTCTCGCCCACAAGTGATGTACCAAACCCAGTATTCGTGGTTTGGATCTGTTTACTGGCTACTGCTTGGATGACTGATTATCTACTCAAGAGCACCGAAGAGAATACCGAATGACCAGAACACAACTGAATGTAGATTAGAGCATGTTGTGGGTGAAGTTGTGACTTCATTCTTATGCATATATAGAGCATTAGTATATGATGCTCACCTCTCATTACACTACTCTAACCGTCATGGTTCTTGTGTTTCGGCTAACTGGTCTTTTATGGCTATCAACGGCGCCACACAGCGTTATCAGTCCTCCCATAATCCCCGCTAATACATATAGACCAGCG
>NZ_CAWNIB010000236.1:0-2051 GCF_963874405.1 Vibrio sp. V08_P9A1T1 | reverse complement strand
TGCTGCCGTGATGCTCGTCAGTACACCGCTACTCTTATGGCTCGCATGGGCATTGAGTCAACCCGCCAGCCGCCTCGAGCAAGCCGCCAAACGGGTCGCTCGCGGCGAATTTGTGGTCGACCCAAGCTTAGAAAAAGGCACCAGTGAATTTCGCCAAGCGGGAAAAAGCTTTAACCAAATGGTAGAAGCCGTCAATCAGATGATTTCTGGCCAGCAGCGATTGCTGTCAGATATTTCACACGAACTGCGCTCCCCTTTAACTCGGCTGAGAATGGCCAATGCACTTGCCACTCGTAAACAAGGTAGCAGCTCAGAATTGGAGCGGATCGACACCGAAGCACAGCGTTTAGAGCAGATGATCGGTGAACTTCTGACGCTTTCGCGTATGCAAACCAATAGCCATCTCAGCCGAGAAACTCAACCGCTATCCAGTTTATGGGAGGAATTATTGAGTGATGCCCAATTTGAGGCGGAGCAGATGGAAAAAAGACTCACCTATAATGCGATTCCACCGCACACGATTTCCGGTACACCAAAACTGCTGATGAGCGCATTGGAAAACATTGTGCGTAACGCCATTTACTATGGCAAAGATGAAATCAATATTACCTTTTCGGTCGAAAAAGGCAGACTATCGGTTTGCGTGGAAGACAATGGTGAAGGCGTTCCCGAAAACGAGTTAGACGATATTTTCCGCCCCTTTTATCGTGTTTCCACTGCGCGTGATAGGCACAGTGGTGGTACAGGGTTAGGTTTAGCCATCACCGAAAGTGCCATTCGTCAACACAGCGGTACTATTCACGCAAGTCGCAGCCAATTAGGTGGGTTAAAAGTACAATTCACGCTCCCATTGGATAGTTAAATTCCACTTATGCCTATATTGCCAAATAACGGGTGACTTGTACTCAATAGGCTCGTCACCTTATACTTCCGGCCCACACTCCTTAAGAGCAGCTATACCATGTTTGATATCGCACTTTACGAACCTGAAATCGCCCCTAATACCGGAAATATTATTCGCTTGTGTGCCAATTGCGGCGCTAATTTGCATCTTATTGAACCGCTGGGTTTTGATCTAGAAGAGAAGAAAGTGCGCCGTGCAGGGCTTGATTACCACGATTTAGCGCGCGTAACGCGTCATGCCAACTTGGATGCCTTTATGGACTACCTCAATGCAGAGCGCGAAACGTACCGGATTTTTGCTTGTACCACTAAAACCACAGGGCACCACGTCGATGCGCAGTTTCAAAAAGGAGATGTGTTGATGTTTGGCCCAGAAACTCGTGGATTACCAGCACAAGTCATCGAAAGCCTACCGATGACACAACGTATTCGTATTCCGATGATGGCAGAAGCTCGCAGTTTAAATCTCTCTAATGCGGTCGCTATTATTGCGTTTGAAGCGTGGCGTCAAATGGGCTTTGAAGGTGCGCAATAACAGCGCTAGTGTTCTAAAACGGTAGGAAGATAAATCACCAAATAGCAAAAAGGCCGCCTAGGCGACCTTTTTATTAATTCTAGATATTAGGCTAGATTACAGAACAGTTACTTGAGCTGCTTGTAGGCCTTTTTGACCGTTTTCTACATTGAAAGACACTTTTTGGCCTTCAATTAGAGTTTTGAAACCGTCAGAAGCGATTGCATTGAAGTGTACGAACACGTCAGCGCCGCCGTTATCTTGAGTAAGGAAGCCGAAACCTTTAGTTTCGTTAAACCATTTTACAGAACCAGTTGTTTTGTTAGACATAATGTGTCCCTTTTATTTAAATTCATAAAGTTATCGCGCTTATGCGCAATGCACTGATAGATTGAATTATTTAATGTTACTAATAAGGTAAGGGAAACACTGAGGACATCAACTTTTACGATGGGATTCTGAGAATTTACTTTTACTTTTATTTTTTGTTTCATTAATAACCCCTGAACAACAGAGCGAGGTAACTATATTCGCTAACGTTGCACTAAGCAATCTATTTCGGCATTTAATTTTTACAACTCAAAACAATAGAGTAAGAAACACCATAAAAAGTCTTTTATTTCAACCTATTATG
>NZ_CAWNIB010000235.1:0-2188 GCF_963874405.1 Vibrio sp. V08_P9A1T1 | reverse complement strand
TCCATAAACATAGCTCGAATCGATGCTAGATGCTCAATTTTATGGTTGTATTGCGCCCTCGATAGCTGTTGTACGGCTTTTTGTCAGTTTTATTTGGGATAAAATAACCCCGGAAATTACCATCGTTCCACCTAAAAGATGGTAGTTTTGCACTGTTTCACCTAACAGGGTTGTGGCAAGCGAAACCGCCACCACAGGTAACAAATTCATAAACATCGCACTAGAGTCTGCACCAATTAAATCGATCGCTTTTACCCACATCCATGGAGCCAATAAGGATGCAGCGACAGAAGCGTAAGCGATTAGGGGCAGCGAGCCTTCCGTGGGTAGGAGATGTTCACTGGTCAACCATAATGGTGTCAGCATTAAGACAGCAAACAACCCTTGCATATAAATAAGCGTCCAATTGCTTAGCGGCATTTTCCACCGTTTAAGTAACACACAATAAAGTGCGTAAACGGTTGCAGCCACCACCATTAATGCATCACCATGTGTAATATCTTGATGCAAGAAGAAGCTCATATCGCCTTGACCTAGCATAAAAGCAAGCCCTGCGAGGGAGAGGACTCCTCCGACAACACTCAAAGCTGAAATGCGCTTATGGAGCAGAGGAACGCTGATGAACACACTGAGCAGTGGTACCAGCGAAGTGATCAACGACATATTTGATGCAGTAGTCGTTAGCCCTGCGTAATAGCCAAGAGACTGATTCAGTACCATGCCTAACATGGCTAAAAAAGCCAGTTTAGTTAAATGGGGTTTGATGATTACCCATTGGCGGATCACGGTAGGTAAGCAAAAGGGGGTTAGCAACAGCATCGCGACAAACCAGCGATAAAAACTCATCGCACTTGGCTCAATGGTTTCTGCGGCGAGCTTGTTGATGATAGAGTTACCACCCCAAATTAGAACCGTGAATAGTGGAAGAAGATATACCATGTGAGCCTCGTCGCAAATTGTGCTTTGAAGTATAGTGTGGCAGGTCTCTATAATTATATATATCTCCAAAACGACATTGCGAGCGATAGGAAGACAAGTTTGAAAAAAGCGCCCAGAAATCTTCACCCTTCACTATCGATTGACAGTGCGCCATCGGATGTTTTTATGAATTTCGATGCGTTTTTGTCAAACACAGAAACGCGAACTCATAGCCATCCATGGGGACAAGTGCAGCTAATTTCCGGCGGGATTTTGGAAATGGAAGCGCAAGAAACGCGATTTCTCGCACCGCCTCATCTAGCGATTTGGGTTCCTGCGGGGGTGAAACACTGCAGCTATAATCGTAAGCCAATTGAATATTGTTCGCTCAATATTGATCGGGCTCTCACCCATGGTTTTCCCAAGCACACCAGTTTGATAAAAGTGACGCCCATCGTTTCTGCCATCATTGAGGATTTTCGATCGCGTGAAATCAGTGTGGCTCAAAACGCGCAAGATAAACGTTTAGTTCAAGTATTGCTCGATCAATTGGCAACGCAAGAAACGCAGCATCATTTTTTGCCTTCCACTAATCACAAATATTTAGCCCCGATTTTAGCGGCGGTAGAAGAAAACCCGACCGATGATACGACATTGGCTTTGTGGGCTGAAAAAGTACATACCACAGAGCGAACATTAGCGCGTCATTGCCAAACGGAACTAGGGATGAGTTTTACCGAATGGCGATTAAGAGTACGCTATCTCTATTCCATGGATTTACTGCGCACAGGGCATTCAGTGAAAGAGGTAGCATTAACTCTTGGCTACAACCAAGCCAGTCCTTTTATTACTATGTTTAAAAAATACTCCGGCCAAACGCCGGAACAGTATAAAAATCGTTTGTTATAATATTGCTTAAGCGTATGTAAGCACTTTGTCGCTGATCAAACCATAAAGAAGAACCTTAGACTTGATGTGGTTATTTTTTACAACGTTAAGGGCAAAATTATGTGCGTTCGATCTCTTACAGACAATCTTAATTTATCAGTTGGTGAAGTTATTAAAGCAGTATTGCGTTTAATTGGATAGGTTGTACTAATACATCTTTAGATGCGCAGATTAATTAGCACTCATGATTTGATGTGAAAAGTTATGAATATTGTTGAAAGATTGAGTGGCACATGACATATAGCTGATATTTTTTAATATATACAGGTGTTCGTTGAATATGATTGATTGTCGATAAAGTCAGGCTCATGTTATGTATATT
>NZ_CAWNIB010000234.1:0-2204 GCF_963874405.1 Vibrio sp. V08_P9A1T1 | reverse complement strand
ATTCAATATGACCCTTAGGGGTCACCTAGCCAACTGACGTTGTTAGTGAATAAAGTGTTCACAAATAACAGCCAATAGACCTTTTTCTATTGGCTATTTTTTTAACTGTTGGTAATGAACTGCTGACGCAGTTTTTCAATTTGGTCACGCTTTTCGGCAGCCAATTCAAATTCTAGGTTTTGTGCGTGTTTGTACATTAACCCTTCTAGTTTGGCGATCTCTTTTTCCAGTTGTAGCGGCGTGAATATTTCATAAGTTTGCGAGCTTTCTGCCACCTTCGACAAAGGTACTTGTTTGCTCATCCTCTGCTGCTTGGACTTAGTAATATCACCTAACTCCATAATATCTTTGACATTACGTTTCAGCGCCTGAGGTGTTATCCCTTGTTCTTCATTATGTGCTTGCTGCTTTTCACGGCGACGATCGGTTTCATCCATCGCTTTCTTCATTGAGTTAGTAATGCGGTCAGCATAGAGAATCGCTTTGCCTTCAATGTTACGTGCCGCACGGCCAATGGTCTGAATTAATGAACGTTCTGAACGTAGAAAACCTTCTTTATCCGCATCAAGAATTGCGACAAGAGAGACTTCAGGCATATCCAAACCTTCACGCAGTAAGTTAATACCCACTAACACATCAAATTCGCCTAGGCGAAGGTCGCGAATAATCTCAACCCGCTCAACAGTATCAATATCTGAGTGCAGATATCTGACCTTAACCCCATGTTCATGAAGATACTCAGTTAAGTCTTCAGCCATGCGTTTAGTCAATGTCGTGATCAGCACACGTTCATCTTTCGCTGAGCGAATGCGGATCTCTGACAACACATCATCCACTTGTGTTGCGACTGGTCGTACTTCCAGCACGGGGTCCAGTAATCCGGTTGGGCGCACCACTTGATCCACAATTTGTCCGGCTGATTTTTCTAGCTCATAGTTGCCCGGGGTAGCAGAAACAAAGATCGTCTGCGGTGCAAGCGATTCGAACTCTTCAAACTTTAATGGACGGTTATCTAAAGCGGAAGGCAACCGGAAACCAAACTCCACTAACGTTTCTTTACGTGAACGATCGCCTTTGAACATCGCGCCAATTTGCGGCACGGTTACATGTGATTCGTCGATAATCAATAAACCGTCATGCGGTAGATAGTCAAACAGGGTCGGAGGCGGCTCTCCCTCTTTTCGCCCACTAAGATAACGTGAATAGTTTTCAATACCTGAACAAAAACCGAGCTCATTCATCATTTCAATATCAAATTGAGTACGCTGCGATATGCGCTGCTCTTCGAGTAGTTTATTGTTTTCCAACAGGTAGGCTTGGCGAGTTCGCAGCTCCTCTTTGATGTGCTCTATCGCATCTACAATGCGCTCTCTTGGCGTAACGTAGTGCGTTTTAGGATAGATGGTATAGCGAGGAAGATCTCGCTGAATCATTGCGCCCGTCAATGGGTCAAACAAACTGATGCAATCTACCTCATCATCAAACATTTCAACACGCACGGCCGCATAATCCGATTCCGCGGGAAAGATATCGATCACCTCTCCACGAACTCTAAATTGACCACGTTCAAACGCCATATCGTTACGTGTGTATTGGAGCTCGGCTAAACGGCGGATAATGTCGCGCTGATCCATCACATCACCACGGCGAACATGCAGCATCATTTTCAGATAAGAATCAGGATCACCCAAACCGTAAATCGCCGATACAGAAGCTACAATAATCGCATCTTTACGCTCAAGCAGCGCTTTAGTCGCGGAGAGTCGCATTTGTTCTATGTGTGAGTTAATCGAGGAATCTTTTTCTATAAATGTGTCCGTGGTCGGCACATACGCCTCTGGCTGATAGTAGTCGTAATAAGAGACGAAATACTCAACCGCATTATTGGGGAAAAATGACTTCATCTCACCATACAGCTGGGCTGCGAGCGTTTTATTCGGTGCCAACAAGATAACCGGACGCTGCGCCTTGGCGATCACATTAGCCAAGGTGAATGTTTTCCCTGACCCCGTCACACCCAACAAGGTTTGATGAGCAAGACCTGCATCTAGCCCATCAAACAATTGCTTGATCGCCGTTGGTTGATCGCCTGACGGTTGATAGCCCGATACCAATTCAAACGTTTTGCTCATAATGCCGTTGTCCTCTATAACTGAATAGGCATTCTCGCTGTTAGCCATGTTTTGTTGCAAGTAATTGTTCAA
>NZ_CAWNIB010000233.1:0-25135 GCF_963874405.1 Vibrio sp. V08_P9A1T1 | reverse complement strand
TATTAATCTTAAATTCTCGATATATAAGAATCATAGTTGAGGCGTGGAATAAATGAGGCTAAAAAGAAAACATGAACGAAACGAAATTATCGGCCAGCCAAGTTAATGAAAAGTCACTGCAATTATTGATGCAAGTGGCGGTAAATGAAGAGCCAGTATCAGCGAAAACCTTGAGCGAACAATTGCAAGTTCCGCTGAGTAGTTTGTACCGACATCTGAAGATTTTGAAAGAGTGGAACTTGATCGAAGAGAGCCCACACGACAAAACGTTGATCATCGGTTCGGCGGCTCTACTTTTAATGCGCAGTTATGAAACGAGTCAACACAATTTAGATGCAGTCGATGCAGTGTTAAGTCGATTACAGAAACAGACAGGCGAAATGGCGGCATACATGGTTCCGGTGGGATACCGAGCCTTGTGCGTTAGCCAAAAAGAAAGTATGCAGGCACTTCGATGCAGCTTCGTCCAGGGTCAAAGTCAACCCCTGCTTCGAGGTGCCTCATCTAAAGTGATGTTGGCGTATTTACCCGCTCCGCGCTGTGAAAAAATTCTTCGTTATTTTGGTGAAGACCACCAAATGGAAAAATGGCAGACAGAGTTGGAAAAAATACGTCGTAATGGGTACGCCGTGAGCACGTCAGAAATTGATCCTGGCGTTTCCGGAATTAGTGCCCCCGTAATGAAAGGGAGTAAGTTGATCGGCGCAATTTCAGTGATGGCTCCAGCCCATCGTGTTGAAACCAACAAGCAGCGGATCATTTTACATGTATTACAGGCAGCAAGAGCGTTGCCACCAGAAAGGTAATTCATAATGCTAAGTTTATTCAAACGCTACCGTATGAGTCGTACACAGAGCCAACCCGCTTATCCATTCACGTTCATGACACTCTGTGAACAGATAAAGCCAATGTCTCAAGTAGAGTTTGAATTTGCTCAGCAGAGCCTTGAATTTGCATCAGATTGGCTCTATCAGCGTCAATCCACGCCTTGTTACTCTGATGCGGGACATATAGTCGTCAAAGATAAAAATGCCACCCGTTTTCAAGACACCTTGAGCCATCAATTAGCACTGAGCTCAGTGCCCGTCGTACTAGCGAATTGTCACGAAATGCTGCTCAATGCATTACCAGTTATGGCTTTTGAGAATGACGAAGTTGGTATTGTGAGTATCGGACATCATTTTGAGCTGAAACAAACGCTGGACCTACAAGTTGGCTCTGCATTTCATTTTGCACTCTCTCGCTATAACAATACGCGCCTATTTTGTATTGGAATTGATGAAATGCATCAATCCAACCAAGTGTGGGAGTATGCAGAAGATTTAGGCTGTGATTGGTTAACGCTGAATGAGTGTGGTTTTCGTCATCGTAATCAACTAAAAAGCCAATTAGGTCACTACATAGAGCATTGTGATCAACTGATCGTGACGATTGATTTAGCCTCTTTAGTTCCGGGAGTGGGGGTTGATGAGAACAACGCGTTAGATAACCAAATGGTACTAAGAACGTTAAGGCAATGTGCGCTTTCGGGCAAGGTAAAGCTTATCCAACTGGTGGGGGCGAAGGATAAATTGATTTATTCTAAGCAGACCAAAGAAATTTTAGATGAGCTATGTGCTTTATCGCCAGATGTGATCCACGCTGCGTAGTGACATATTGATTCTCATATATACCAAACAAAAACCCCCAGCTGTCTGGGGTTTTTGTTTTATGGAACTCAACTATTTGAAGTATGCTAAGTGTGTTGTTCGGTTTTTAGTATTAGGTTAATGAGCGCTAAACTTGCTGAGTGATAATGAAGTGGCTTGTGCTTTCTGGAAGAGCTCTTTACTACAATCGCTCATCACTTTGCTGTCATTAAGTAGTTCGAGTGAATGTTGATTAAGATTGCTCAGTTGCGTTAGCAAATCTTCAACATGTGACAGTTGCTCATCAGATGAATTGACCGCTAAGTGGTTGGCGTTATTCGCTTGATTAACATCCTTGATCGCTTGGCTGACTAACTCGTTACTACTTTCAATAGCTTCAACGCAACTCATTGATGCATTGACACTTTCACCCATGTAGCCGATCAAGTCTTTCGAAAAGTTACTAAGCACGGTAAGGATCTCTTCCACTTGGTTGGTTGAAGAGGATGTTTTTTCCGCTAGGTTACGCACTTCGTCTGCCACGACGGCGAACCCGCGACCATTCTCACCCGCGCGAGCCGCTTCAATGGCCGCATTGAGCGCAAGCAGGTTTGTTTGATCAGCGATCGTACGGATGATCTGTAAGATATCGGTGACTTTTTCAACTTGGGCATTTAGGCTCTCAGCGGTTTTTGCTGTTACTTGTGACTTTTCTGCTAGGTTTTTATTTTCACTTAACGCATGTTTAAGTTGTTGCTGACTTTCTTGCCCAGAAATAACGGCTTGTTGTAAAGACAGCGACGCAGTATTGATATTCTCGGTGACTGACGCAATACTTTGCCGAGCACCTTCACCAATTTGTACTGATTGCGCAATTTCCCGCTGCTGACCATTGATATTGTGTTCTAGCTGCTTCACTTGTCGTTCAACAGCTTTCGTAACATCAGTGACATCGCAGATGTTTTGTTCAATAGGGTGGAAGGTATGTTCCACTTTTTCAATGAACATATTGATTGCTGTGGCAAGGTCACCTAACTCGTTATCTTTGTTAAATGGAATTCGTTGCTTGAGGTCGCACCGACCAGAAGCCAATGATTCACATAAGTTTTTCAGCTGATTTAAAGGATGCAGTAGAGCGCTCCTCAAAATAAAAAACAAGCCAATAAAAGTAATCAACACGAAGGTTATGCCAATTGAAATGGCCCATAGCCCCAGTTCCTTGGAAATGGCATTGACCTTGTCAAATTGCCACTGAGTGACTAAGTAACCCACCAATTTTGCTTCCTTGCCCGACGTTAATGGGTTGATGATGATCACGTGTTGTGTGCTTTGTTCAATAATGATGGCGTTGGTTGATGCTTGGGTCAGCGCATTTTTTATATTGACTCCGCTAGGAGATACGGACTTCTCATTTAATTGATAGAATAAAGATCCATCTGCAAGGAAAACCGCTATATGTTTGAGTTCTTTATTGCTGCTATCGACAGCGACTTTAACCCGCTCTTCCAAGCTCTCTACTTTGTTAAAGCGCACCGAAGTGGCGACGTTTTCAGCTAGAGAAGCCGCCATTTGTTGATAAGTTTGAGCGCTCAGCGAGTACATCACTGTGGCACTTTTCGACCATAGAGCATAGGAAATAGCAATCAGCGATACAACGCTAAGTAGCGACGCACTTGCCACTACCAACCGACTAATACTAAGTCTCATATAGAGTAATCCTGATCAATGAGTTAAAGAGCTTCTACGTTAACGCCGATGGTGATGGCACCAATCACTTTCCCTGAGCTAGGGTCAACCACGCTGTGGCTTATCTGTGACTGAAACATTTGGGTCGACTCATCTTCTTCTATCTCACCAATTAGATATGCGCTTGGACCTTTAAGGTAGGTGTCTTGCCACTTTTCCTCATCTCCTTGCCAGTAGTCAGAAGTAATCTCGCTTTGGGCGACATTCAGCCCTTTGTTATCCATAGCAAAGATCTCCGTAATTAGCCCGTTGCTAGCTTGTTGAATCGATTTAAGTTCAGAAGATGCGGGGGAAGAGAGCAGTTTGTTGATCAGTGGAGCATCGGTTTGGCCCACTTGGCTACGCCAATCCTTGTCGAGTTGATCAATTTGCATTTGAGTTAGGTTAGCGTGTTGAGCGTTTTGAGCATTAATGGCTTGGATTAAAACGGGATTAGCAATGATTTCAGCCACCTTGGTATCAATGAAGTTTTTTAGCGCCCCTTCAAACTCATTAGCAAAGGAGGAAAAGGAGAAACAAGCGATCAGGCAAATAAAATATTTCATAACAGACTCCAGTCGAGTTAGGTATTTTGCGTTGTGTATAAGGTATGTAGTGATCTTAGATGTTCATATTCATCCATATGCACTTTGAGCCTAGTTTAAGAATAGAAAACTGTAAAAAAATAGGTGTGATTTGAGCGCATGATCAAATGAATATTCATCTCTTGCCAAACAAAACAAAACAAAACAAAAAACTATCCGTTTTGACAATTGACAAGCTTGATGGCGGTGCCGGTTGTATTGTTTTCTCGACGAGGTCGGTTAGAAAATATCGATTTGGAGTGATACTTGTGGTGACCCAGCTGTGCTGAATGGCTTATTTAGCTAACGCATAGATTTTATTTTTTAACTCACTGTCACCGTTAAGCAATGTAAATTTAACTTATTTGTCACGATAGACCGCTAAGCTGCTTGCAAAATCCAATAACAAGACAAGTAAAGTCAAGGAGCAAACATGTGGAAGCGTGAAGAGCAAGAGTCTCAATTTAGTGAAATGATCGAAGCGAGACTCTCTCGTCGTCGTTTTATGGCGGGTAGTGCGGCAGTCAGTGCAGGCGCGTTTTTATCTTTAAATCCAGTTGCTAAGGCTGTGGCGGCAAAGTCGAGCTCTTCACTGCTCAACTTTGAAGCCATTCCTGTCTCAACGGCAGATGCCATCGTTGTTCCTAAAGGGTATAAAGCGACTCCGTTGATTTCATGGGGTGACCCCATTTCTGTTGATGCTCCTGAGTTTGACCAAAGTGGTAAACAAGATTCACGAGCACAAGAGCTTCAATTTGGTGATAACACTGATGGCATGAGCTTCTTCCCAATTTCGGATGATCGCGGTGTACTTGCGATTAATAATGAATACACCAACTACGAATACTTGTTTGATCACAAAGGTAAATCGATGACAGCAGATGATGTGCGTAAAGCGCAAGCTGCGGTCGGCGTTACCGTCGTTGAAGTGATGCACAAAAATGGCCAATGGACGGTTGACCGCGCAGGGAAGCGTAACCGTCGTATCACGGCAAACACACCAATGCTGCTCACTGGGCCAGCTGCAGGCCATACGCTAATGAAAACCGCCACTGATCCTAAGGGCTTAAATCCACTAGGAACTTTTAACAATTGTGCGAATGGTCAAACGCCGTGGGGGACATACTTAACGTGTGAGGAGAACTTTGATGATTTCTTTGGTAGTAACCAAGATGGCGTGAAGTTAACGGCTGATCATAAGCGTTATGGTATTGAAGCCAAACCCAGTGATTATCAATGGCACCAACATGATGAGCGTTTTGACGTTGCGAAAAACCCCAATGAGCCAAACCGCTTTGGTTGGGTGGTGGAAATTGATCCGAACGATCCAACATCGACGCCACTTAAACGAACGGCGTTAGGCCGTTTCAAACATGAAAATGCGGCGCTTACTCTCAACAAAGATGGCCATGCTGTGGTCTATCTGGGGGATGATGAACGCGGTGAACATCTATACAAATTCGTTTCAAAAAATCGCTACCAAGCTGGTAACGATGCGGCGAATCGCAATTTATTAGAAGAAGGAACCCTCTTTGTCGCTAAGTTTGATATGAATGAGAAAGAGCTGAAAGGCTCGGGAAAATGGCTTGAACTGACCTTTGGTAAAAATGGTTTAACGCCAGAAAATGGCTTTAAGGACCAAGCAGAAGTGATGATTTTTGCTCGCCGCGCAGCGACTCAAGTGGGTGCTACGACAATGGATCGTCCTGAATGGGTTGCGATTCACCCTGATAATAAGCACGTGTTCTGTACACTGACCAACAATAAAAACCGAGGTAAAGAGGGGCAACCTGTTGGTGGTCCTAACCCTCGCGCTAAGAATAACTATGGCCAGATTCTGCGCTGGATGCCAGCCAATGAGGATCACACTAGCACTGTGTTTGCATGGGATCTGTACTTGATTGCGGGCAACCCAACGGTACATAAAGGCGATCTCTATGCGGGCAGCGACAATATCTCAGCAGACAACATGTTCAACAGCCCTGATGGTATCGGCTTTGACAAAGCGGGTCGCTTGTGGATTCAAACCGATGGCAACTATTCCAACAAAGGGGATTTTGCTGGGCAAGGCAACAACCAAATGTTGTGCGGGGATCCAATTACTGGTGAAGTGAAACGTTTCCTAACTGGGCCGATTGCTTGTGAAATAACAGGGTTAACTTTTTCACCGGATCAAAAAACCATGTTTGTTGGCGTTCAACACCCTGGGGAAGATGAAGCGCCATCGCATTTCCCATACGGCGGAACCACCAAGCCGCGTTCGACAATTATGATGATCACTCGTGAAGACGGCGGGGTGATTGGCGCATAAGCCCTGATCATTTTCCTCTGAAGGGAGCTGCGGCTCCCTTTTTAACATTCCTGCTGTCGGTCAACGCTGTTGCCATCATCCATTCACGGTCTTGGCGCCTCCTATCTTGCACGAAAGAAGACGTTGTTTCGGTTAGGCAGGACATGGTCTGGTTTGCCTTTCCTACACGTTATGTATGAATTCTTTGTGTCAGGAAAATAAGTAAAAAGGGTGAGATCGGGGCGATTATTTTCCCTCAAATTGACAATTGCTTGATACGTTCTTTGCGTGTCGTCCGTTATTATGCTGATCTTCAATAATCCAGCGGTGTCTATTGAGCGTGAAAAAGCAAATCCAAATGAAAAAATCGGGCTTAGTACTCTTAGCCTTGTTCTCGTTGCTGTTAGTTCCCATCTCATTGGTTGGGTCTTCGATTGATTTGACCACGCCAGTGAGCGAGGGCGTCGGTGCATTTTTTACCTATTTAACCGATTCGGCTGGTTGGCAAGGTTTTGGCTTTACCTTTGCTTTGTTGGCTTTTTTGGCAACACGGACAGCGACTTCCCGCATTGAACTGCTTAACCGCATTATTCAAATTGGCTTGTTATTGGTGATTGGTATGGCTGCCAAAACGGGTTTAAAACATCTGACAGAGAGCCCTCGTCCATACACCGAATTAATGACGTATGAGTTACTTATCCCAAACCCTGCGCATTTTTATAAATTGAGTGAATTACAAAAAGAAAGTGTGATGACCGACATCGCAACCCAAGTCAGTGACTGGCGTTTACGTCATTGGCAGGGTGAAAAGGACTATTCATTTCCTTCTGGCCATACGATCTTCGCTGCTATTTGTCTGGCTTTCTTTGGTGGCCTGTTTATTGAACAAAAGCGCTATATTTTTGCGGCGGGTCTACTGCTTTGGGCCTGTGGGGTCGCCTTTAGCCGCTTATGGTTAGGGATGCATCGTCCGGTTGATTTATACGGTTCCTTGCTGTTTGTCAGCATGATTTACCTTGTGATACCCAAAGTGTACCCCTTAGATCACCCTAAATTAAAACCACTATTAACGCGTCTTCATCTCTGTTAACGGGTCACGAGTCATCATAAAAAAGCCAGCACATTTAAACGTGCTGGCTTTTTTGTAATCACATTTTACAATCACATAAGTAACGGCAATCAGGCAAAGAAGGAGGAAGCCACACCAATCAAACCACCGAATACTCCCCCCCAAACAACCAACCAGCCAAGGTGCTGTTTAATCATCTTCTGTACCATCTCTTTCACCAATTTAGGCGTGAGTTCATTGAGACGTTGATCGATGATGTTTTCGATGTTAGCGGTGATCTCTTCAATCATCTCAGGAGCTTCTAACTGCTCTTTGAGCGCTTGTTTAACGTTATCGCTTTGGCTGATATCAATCATAGATTGCTGCATTTTTTCGACAAACGGTTGCTTGAGTGGTTGTAGCGCGTCGGTTCCACCAAACATCGCCAGCATGCCGCCAAATGGAGAGTTTGCAATCACTTCGACCAAAGAATCAAAGGTTGGGTTGAAGTCAACTTTGGCAATCACAGGCTCAAGATCCAACGTTTTACTGCCCGTCATCTCTTTACTGAGGAAGCGGTCAATATTGGACTGGGTGAAAAATTGCTCCATCATCAGGCTCTTGATTGCGGTTTTGAACTCTTCAAAGCGAGCAGGTATCACACCCGAGCCATAGAGTCCTGGCACTTTTTCAAACAGCATGTGAATCGCAAGCCAGTTGGTGATTGCGCCAGAAAAGGCAAATAAGCCCGCATACAGCGCAATAGTGTTATCCAGTTGATAGCCCGCAGCAAGGAGCGCTAGCGCAATGATATTAGTGAGTAAGCTCTTGTTCATAATCCAAATCTAGTTAAATAAAGGGAATGGGCGAATTCTAAGGAAAAAGAGTGAATTGTGGAAGCATCAACGGAGCGCAAACTCCGTTGATAAACCATTAAGCAATCTCAACGTCGTCGCAACCGATAAAGCCACCCGTTTGGTGCGCCCATAGGTGTGCATAAATGCCGTTTTGAGCGATCAACTCTTGGTGTGTGCCTTGCTCAACGACGTTACCTTTATCGAGTACAATCAACCTGTCCATTGCGGCAATAGTTGATAAACGGTGAGCAATGGCAATCACGGTTTTGCCTTGCATCAGCTCATTTAAGCTCTCTTGAATTGCCGCTTCCACTTCGGAGTCGAGTGCGGATGTGGCTTCGTCGAGTACCAACAGTGGCGCATCCTTTAACAGCACGCGGGAAATAGCAATTCGCTGGCGCTGGCCGCCAGACAGTTTTACGCCGCGCTCGCCCACTTGCGCATCATAGCCTAGGTTACCAAATGGGTCGGTGAGTGTTTCGATAAACTCATGTGCGTGTGCCTGTCGGGTGGCTTGCAGCAGTTGTTCTCCACTTGCATCAGGGTTGCCATACAAAATGTTATCGCGGATAGAGCGATGCAGCAGTGAAGTATCTTGCGTCACCATACCAATTTTGCTGCGCAATGAATCTTGGGTGACCTCATTGATCGCTTGCCCATCGATGCGAATTTGCCCACCTTCAACATCATGAAAACGAAGCAGTAAATTGACTAAAGTCGATTTTCCAGCGCCAGAACGCCCTACTAAGCCCACTTTTTCACCCGGTTTAATGGTCAGGTTTAAATGGTTAATAACGCCTTTATTCTCGCCATAGTGGAAACTCACGTCATCAAATTCGATGCCACCTTGTGCAACCTGCAACGGTTTTGCGTTGGGTTTATCTTCAATGGTGATCGGTTTCGAGAGGGTTTTCATGCCATCCACGACTGTGCCCATGTTTTCAAAGAGTGCACCGACTTCCCACATGATCCATTTCGACATGCCATTAATGCGCAATGAAAGGCTGATCGCAATCGCGATTGCACCAATACTGATGGCACTCTGCATCCATAGATAAATCGAAGTCGCCGCAATCACGAACACCAAAATATAGTTGGCGAGTTCAACGCACAAGTTAAAACCAGTCACTAAACGCATTTGGCGGTGAACCGTGTCTAAAAAGCTCTCCATGCCTTGTTCGGCATAGTCGGTTTCTCGGCGGGTGTGTGAGAACAACTTGACCGTGGCAATATTGGTGTAGCTATCGACAATGCGCCCCGTCATGGTTGAGCGAGCATCGGCTTGTTCTGATGCCACTTTTTTAAGCTGTGGTACAAAGTGAAGTTGAATGCAAATGTAGGCCGCGAGCCAGACGAGCATCGGCACCATTAAACGCCAGTCTGCTTGCGCCAACATCACCACAATCGCAGTGAAATAGACTGACACATAGACAAACACATCCAAGGTCTTCATCACTGTTTCGCGGATGGATAACGCCGTTTGCATCACTTTAGTGGCAATTCTTCCCGCAAAGTCATCTTGGTAAAAAGAGAGGCTTTGCTTGAGCAGATAACGGTGCGCTAACCAACGGATCGACATGGGATAATTGCCGAGCATAGTTTGGTGGATCAACAGTGAATAGATGCCAATCAAAAGTGGCATGATCACGAGTACCAAAATAGATAAACCGATCAAGGTGTCTCGGTTCTCAGTTAGGAAAGTCTCTGGGTTACTGGATGAGAGCCAATCCACCAGTTGGCCCATAAAACCGAACAGTGATACTTCAACAACGGCAATTAACGTGCTGATTAACGCCATTAAAATGAGTGGTTTTTCAAAGCCGCGCGTGTAGTAACGACAAAAGGCCCATAAGGTCGCAGGAGGCTGTTTGGGTTCCTCTTTGGGAAAGGCTTGGGTAAAGCTTTCAAATTTTTTATACATCGAAAATCCTTATGCCAATTCTCGCTAAAGTATGAGAGACCAAAAGCCTAGAACGCGAGAATCTAACGTTGAACTCCTATAAGGGGAGCAAATGATGGAGTAAGCCGAACAGAAGTATAACGAAATCACAACATAAGTGGCGGATTACTTTTCGCGCTTGGCTCTAGAAAACGGCGCCTGATTAATACTGTGGTCAATGCAGCAAGCATCGGCTCGAATGGTCAGTAACGCCCATCGGGTGAAAAAGTGATTAAATATCGTTATCGACGATAAGAGAACCATAAACGAGTTGCGTTACTTTTAAGTGAGTTTTTACTGTGAATATTTTTTGAATAAGGGTGAATATTTTTAGGTGTGATGGGGAATTTGCCGTAATTTTTAATGTAAAAAATAGTTTTCTCAGTAATTAATAGGAGTTATTCGATGAAATAACCCAAAATTCAGTCAATGTTGTTTTAACATTATGCTTACAATTGGCCTAAAGTGAGTAGAAGGGAAAGTTTCTATGATGTTGCAGGAACAAGTGATCACACAGCCAGCCGTGAATACGGTGCAAAATGCCAATTGTGTCGTAATGGTGCCGCCAAAAGAGTTCAAATTTAACGCTCAAACGGCACAAGATAATGAATTTCAACACCAAGTTGCATTGAGTACCGAACAAGTTCGCATCCAAGCCATGGCCGAATATCAAAGTATGGTTGAGACACTGCGTCTCGAAGGCGTACAAGTAGTGGAGTTTGATTACCCATTATCTGAAGTGGAAACGCCAGATGCCGTCTTTCCCAATAACTGGTTTAGCACTACGCCAGAGGGAACTTTGTTTACCTTTCCGATGGCTTGTAAAAATCGACAGCAAGAAGTGCGCCCACAAGCGTTGGTTGAAGCTCTTACTTTGTCAGGCCGTAAGGTATTGGCGCAAGATTCGTTGCTCGCGTATCAAGACCAGCAGGCTTATCTTGAAAGCACCGGTGTGATGGTGATGGATCACCTTAATCGAACCATCTATTCGGCGTTGTCACAGCGCTGCGACCGTGAAGTGCTAGAGGAGTACGCTAAACGTATCGGTTATGATCGCGTGGTCTCTTTTCAAACGGCGTTGCCTTCAGGCCAACCGGTTTATCACACCAATGTGATGATGGCGGTTGGTGAAGCATTCTGCGTGATTTGCGATGAAGTGATCCCGGAGTTTGAACGCCGTTTTGTGGTTAAATCACTGGCCAAAGATAAACAGATCATCTCAATTTCACTTGAGCAGATGAACTGTTTCTGCGGCAACATTTTACAATTAGAAACGGCGGCAGGGGATAAAGTGATCGCTATGTCGCAATCGGCGTTTGATGCCTTTTCGCCGGCGCAGCGTGCGCAGCTGGCCAGTCACGGTAAGTTACTGCCGTGTAATGTGAAGACCATTGAGGATATTGGCGGTGGTTCGGTGAGATGTATGTTAGGGGAAGTGTTTTTGCCTTCTATTGGCTAAGATTGATGTACTCAACGCCATTTTTGCCATTTTTCTTCACCTGATACATTGCTTGGTCGGCCAATTCATATAAGGTTTCAAAAGTATGCGTTGAGGTTGTGAATTGGCAAACACCAATACTAAAGCCAATTTGCACTTCTCCATGGCTTAATTTTAGTGGTGAATAGGCTTTGGTGAGCAAACTGTCGATAAACTGCTTTAACGTTTCTGTGCTTTGGTTGATGCACAATAGGACAAACTCATCGCCGCCCAAACGAGCAATCGATGATGGTTGAGGCGCATTTTCTTGAAGCCATTGAGAAACTTGGAGTAGCACGAAATCCCCAGCTTGGTGCCCAAGATGATCATTGACGGTTTTAAAGTCATCCAAATCGATAAAAATTAGTGCCGCAGGGTGTTCGACAAGATCATTCATCTCGTCAAACTTAGTTTCTAGCGCTTTTCGATTTAATAGGTTGGTTAATGGATCTTGCGCGGCGAGTTTGGAGAGTTCTAATTCATAATGTTTTTCATTGGTAATATCCGTGTGGGTGCCCATCATGCGCAGCGGCTTTCCATTCTCATCATATTCAACGATTCGGCCGCGATCCGACACCCAGCTTTGACCTCCATCTTTGCGGATCATCCTGTGTATGACCTGATAGGTGTCAGCCTTGCCATTCAAATGGTCCTCAAAAGCGCCCACGGCTAAGTCATAATCATCGGGGTGGAGCTTGCTTTTCCAAATGTCGACGGTGGCGTCTAGCTCGTGTGATTGATAGCCAAGCATATCACCCCATTCTCTATTGAATATTTTAAGGGTTCCGCTAGGAATGTGTTGTTCCCAAAGACAAAGACCAGTGCCTTCTAGCGTTGCATTCAGTTTTTCTTCAAGAGAGCTGTTTTCTTTTTTGAGATGCTCAACTTGCTCTTCAAGCTGCTTGATTCGTTTTAAGTACTCTTCCATAAACCGTGATGAACCGAGTCTGCATTTATGTCGAGTGTGCCACAGTTTGCCGATGGATTCACAAGGTTGTTGATATCTTGTTCAACATACATCTCATTTTTTCCCGTGGGTCACAAAGCTTATTTGGTTTGAATAAATTTGCTGTAGGTACTGACTCGGCCGTTGATGTACTCAATACCGCAGTGAATGTTGTGTTCGTTATTGCCAACAATCTGATATTCGACAATAAATTCACCGCTGATCACTTTGATAAATAAGAAACCGTCGATGACTTTCCATAATCCTTGTAGCGTTTTTTCACCAAACAGATCTCGCTCGACCAACGTGCCATTAGGCTTTAAATGCAAAGCGGAAGAAAAACCGTCTACATTCACTTTTACCCAAGTATGTTGGTGAGCTTCAAAGCTTAATATTTTGCGTCGACACTTAACCCATTCTGCCAGCGCTTGCTCTTGGGTTGGGGTGAGCGTAGGGAGCGCTTCCATTTCTAAAAGGGTGTGATGCTTTTCATACCAGAAGAGTTGTAAGTGAAGTAATTTCATTGGTTCTCAGAGTGTTATGCATCGGGGCGTTATCAAAAAGCAACTCTGCGCGATTGTGTTGGTGATGTCAATATTTGCCAAGAAAAGCTACCGCGCTCACGGGGGAGAGGGCGCGGCATTATCCAATATGAGGATGAAGGATGCATAAAAGATGCACCCGAGCACAATTTATAGGTTGAATAAATGAGCTATAGGTTGAATAAACGAGGCGAATCAGCAGCATCACAAGCTTGATTTAGCCGATGCTGCGCAACACGAATATTGTGTTTCCAATGTTCATCTTGCGCCCACATTTCGATCACCATCGGCACAACACAGTTTGCCTCTTTCAGCGTTTGGGAAATAGCATCGAAATTGACTTCTCCTTCACCAATCACCAAGTCTCGAAATTGGCCCGTGGAACTAGAGGTGACGCAATGGGTATCTTTAAGGTGGATCTGAGTAATGTGTGGCATACCAAGTGCCAATTCAGTACACACATCGTAGTTCCAACCTGAAATGTTGCCTACATCTGGATACGCCATAAAATAGGGGGAGGGTACTTCCCGCTTTAGTATTTCGAACTTGCTCAGTGAATTAAGATAGCTGGTATCCATGATTTCCACTGCCAGCATCACGCCAGCACGCTCGGCCAATTTGGCGGCAAGCTGCATGCCTTCAATGAAACGTTGATGAGTTTCTTTATTAGCGGGTTCGTAATAGACATCATAGCCTGCGAGTTGGATGGTGCGAATGCCCAGTTTGTAAGCTAAGGTAATCGCTTTCTCCATGTGCAGAATGGCTTGCTCTCTAATGGCGGGGTCTGACGAGCCAAAAGGAAACTTGCGGTGTGCACTTAGGCACATCGATTGTAGCGGGATTTGGTATTGCTCACACCATCTTCGTAGCTGATAGATGGTTGCATCATCCCAGTCTAAGCGTTGACGACGTTCATCCGACTCATCGACGGATATCTCTAAAAAATCAAACCCCAGCTCTTTTGTTGTGGCGAGCTTTTCTTCCCAACTGAAATGATTGGGGAGTGCTTTTTCATACAACCCGATACGTTGGCGTGGTAAATGTTGATACATACGGCCTCCTAGCACCAAAAACGATCGATTTGACTGCGCAGTGCTTCGGCAGTGACGCGACCTTTTTCACCGACCAATGCACGCCCCGCAATGAACGTTTTGGCCTTAATGCCTTCAAATAAATAGAGATCATCTGGCACGATGCCACCTGTGATGGAAAGCTCAAGCCCCATATCGGATAGAGTTCGCATCTTCTCAACATCTTCGCTTGTCCAACCAATACCGGCCAGTTCGGCATCTCTTGAACGGTGATAAATGGCTTGAGTGATGCCAAGGTCAATCCACGCTTGTGCATCAGCAAAGGTCCAGTTGCCGTAAATTTCGATTTGGATTTCGCCATCCAGTTCATCGGCGACTTTCTTACACGCGCTGATGGTGGCGATATGCGCTGCGGCAGAAACGGTGATCCAATCTGCGCCAGCTTCAAATGCCATCCGCGCCAAAATAGCACCGCCATCGGTGGTTTTCATATCGCACACTAGAATATGGTCAGGGTGATTATGGCGTAACGTTTTGACGGCTTTCATGCCTTCAGCAAAGGCGAGGATGGTGCCCACTTCGATGACATCCACAAAGCTTGCTACGTTTTTTGCCACTTCGATGGCAGAAATAAGGTCAGTTTGGTCGAGAGCGATTTGGATCATTGGTTTAGTCATGAGAGTTATCCTTGAATTTTGTCACGGATCAAACGGGCGAGCCCGTCGTGATTGTTATCGGTTGTACAAATCAGTTTGGCGTGGGATTTCACCGTATCGTCGGCATTGAGCATCGCCACACCGAGCCCAGCGTAGTCGAGCATTGAAATGTCGTTATGGTTATCGCCGACAGCCAACACGTGATTAGCGTGGTAGCCAAGTGATTGCACATATTCAGCCAAGCGCTGACCTTTACTGTTACCTTTGGCAGCGAAGTCGACGCGATTCGACCATGAACGCTCACCGTTGAATGTCTCTTGTACCCAAGCTTGTTGGGCAAGGCGTTCAACGGAACTCGGTAGCCCTTCAACCACAAATTTCCAAATAAACGTTTCTTGCTCGACGCGGTGACGAAACGAGTCAATTTGCTCGATTTTGGGCTGTGCTGTTGGTGGGTACTGGCTGGCCCATTTTTCCAACGCTTGCATGTAGGCGATTGGGCTACGCTTGGAATAGGTCATCGCGTCGGTCACATACATCACCAGTTTCATTTGAAACTCTTTAGCTAAAGCGAGAAAGGTCAATGCATCGTGCTTGGTGATGGCATTGTGCTTGAGCACTTTTTCATTTTGGTAGTCATACACATAAGTGCCGTTACAGCAGATGATGGGGGTTGTGAGCCCCAATTCTTGATAATAGGGTTTAGCCGCAGTGTGGTGACGGCCAGTCACGATCACCACGTGGCAGTGTTGCTGCGCCTGTTGAATCGCTCGCTTTAGCTGAGGATGAATGGTGTGTTCATCAGTCAACACCGTGCCATCAAGGTCGAGCGCGAGAACTTTATACATAGCCGCTACCTTTGACCGTAGTAAGCGTTATCACCATGCTTACGTTGATAGTGTTTATCGGATAATTCCGGTTGAATCTTGATGCCACTGTTGAGTGAACGAGTCGCCAGCGCCATGGCGGAAATCTCCTCCAAGACGACGGCGTTATGAACCGCATCGTTAGCATCTTTGCCCCAAGAGAAAGGAGCATGCCCGGCGACAATCACGCTTGGCACTGCCATCGGATCAATGCGACGATGTTTGAACTCTTCGATGATCACAAGGCCGGTATTTTTCTCATATTGGCCAGCGATTTCATCGCAAGAAAGTTTGCGTGTGCAGGGGATGTCACCGTAAAAATAATCGGCGTGAGTGGTCCCTAAAGCCGGAATGTCGATGCCCGCTTGCGCCCAAATAGTGGCACTGCGCGAATGGGTGTGTACCACGCCGCCGATCTCTGGATAAGCTTTATAGAGTTCGAGGTGAGTGGCGGTATCACTGGATGGATTAAGTGTGCCTTCCACAATCGCGCCGCTAAGATCAACGATCACCATGTCATCGACTTTCATCACATCGTATTCTACGCCGGAAGGTTTGATGGCGATGACGCCCTTCTCGCGGTCTATTTCTGATACATTGCCCCAAGTGAAAGTGACTAAACTGTATTGGGGAAGCTTAAGATTTGCCGCAAATACTCGCTGTTTTAGTTCGCTATACATGACATCCTCACTCGACCAATTGTGCCGCTAACGCTTCATCAATTACTTGGTAAACGTCCTGCGCGGTACGACAACGGCGCAGTTTATCGAGATCAACGCCAGTCTCGCTCTCTTCATCATCCAGCACTTGGGTTACTTCCATTAATCCTTCCATATGCTGATCAGACGAGCTACCAGCCAAGGTGATCAGCACATCGACTGGTTCATCTTCGCCGTCAAAATAGATAGGCGTTTGTAGCGTCACTAAAGCAAAGGCGGTTCTGATCACGCCATTTTCAGGACGAGCATGAGGCAGGGCAAGATTCGGCGCGATGACGATATACGGGCCTAATTGTTCAACGCTGCTGATGATGGCATCGTGATAGCAGGGGTGGATGGCTCCTGATTTGATCAGCCTATCCGTACCGATTTTGATCGCCTCTTGCCAAGTGCTCGCCTGTGCATTTAATTGGATGGAATCATTGTCGATCAGTGATTGTTTCAGTCCCATGGTTCTATCTCCAGAGTGGGTGCCAGTGCGTCTGGCACCTATTGTTTTTGTACCTATCGTTTTTGTACTTATCGTTTTGTAGTAAATAGCTATTTCAAAGTGACAAAGTTTTTATCGATGATATCGAGCAGCTCATCACCAAAAGAGTTCGGATTCAGCATGTTTTGTACGCCGAGCACAAACTTGCCTTCTCCGGGCTCCATCTCACCAGAGAGATGTTTTGATGAGACGATGATGTCGGTGGTGGCGAGCTTAGATTTATAATCAGACACTGCGCAGGAATCCATCACGTGTGGAATGCCTTTTTTCTCCAGATACTTACCGATTTTCATCTTCATCATCATTGAGGAGCCTTGCCCATTGCCACACACGGCTAAAATGCTGACCGGGCGCACGCCATCACTGACTTTCAGTGCTTGTTCGACGGCGGCGATGACTTCTGGATCGTCACTGATGTTCACCAAACCTTGTGCATCTTCCTCTTCACGCAGTTTTTTAGAGGCGAAGAACATGTACACACCAGCCAATGCAATCAGCACAAAGAAGAACAGTTTTGAGACGGATAAGCCTTGCATGATTGGCGGGAAGACTAACGCCCAGTCGGCCATGCCCATCCAGCCACTGAATTCGGTGCCGTATTGGTTGAAGATGTGAATGGCCCATGCGGAGCCAACGACTTCGATGATACCCATCACAAAACAGATCTTCATGACCGCGCGCCAGCCGCCAAAGTGGTTGGCAAAAACACCAATGGTCGCGTTGGAGAAGAACATCGGGATAAAGCCGGGAATGATCATGATCGGTGCATCAAAAGCGAGCATGGCCAGCACCGCCGTAAATTGACCAATCGCGCCCCACATAAAACCAAACACCATGGCGTTAGGTGAGAACGCGTAGATAGCGGCGCAGTCAATGGCTAAAACCGCGTTAGGAATGACGCGCTCTGAGATACCTTTAAAGGCTTCAGACAGTTCGGCAACGAACATACGCACACCCGCTACGATAACTTGAATCGCTACCGCAAATTTAAGGCCAGTTTCCAGAATGTAGATAGACCAATGGGTTTTTCCCGCCATTGCTTGCAGGTTGTCTAAACCAAATGAGAGCAAAATAATGCCGAAAAATAGCGTCATCACAATCGCGGTTGCGGCAATACTGTCGTGGAAAATGTGCAACCATTTAGGCAGCTCAAGGTGGTCGACACTCTCGTTTTTGTCGCCCAATTTGGGGGCAATCTTAACCGCAATCCAAGACGCGACTTGTTGCTGGTGGCCGATGGAGAAACCGGCTCCACCCGTGACGGCTTCGGTGGGTTTGAACATAATGTTGGAGGAGATAGACCAGTAGAGCGCCATCAAAACAGCCGAATAAAGGATGGTTTCCCACATGCTTGCGCCCAGCACAAGGTAGAACACCGCAATTAACCCTGCCTGTTGGAACATAATATGCCCCGTTAGCATGATGGTGCGAATGCCTGTGTAGCGGCGCAGCAAAACGAGCAAAATGTTGATCGCCAGTGCCAGTAGTACGGTATAACCAACCCAAGAATAATCATCCCCCATGATTTCCATGGTGGCCATCATTGAGGTGTACGGGTCGATAACCGAGCCAGTTAAACCATGATATTCCGATAATTTCTCAATCACAGGCTTAAAGCCTGCCACTAAGGTCCCTGCACCCACCTGTACCAACATAAAGCCGACGATGGTTTTGATCGACCCTTTAATGATGGTGGTGGTATCTCTTCTTAATAACCAGTAACCGATAAGGGTGACTAAGCCCAGCAGCAAAGGTGCTTTAGTCATTACTTGGCTATAAAAAATGTAGAAGATATCGTAGATGAACTGCATATCTTTACCCCTTGATTCTCTATTTATCGTTATGTGTATTCCCGTCTTACTCGAAGCTGGGTGTAGGTCAGAGTGAATCAGCAAGGTGATGCCGATTTCAATCCTGTTTTGCTCACGAAATAGACTTTACCAATCAAAAGTAATCATTCAATGCTCATTTGTGATTATTTTGATTTTTATCAATTTCTTCGCCAAATGGAGACATTATTTGATACTCAAGTCACAGTTAAAATTTTATTTCAAATAAAATCAATTAGTTATGTTTTATTGTGAGCGAAAGGGAAGTTTTGTTCGTCCAGTGTTTGACATTGTGATGGATGAGAAATAGAATCAAAACAAATCATAAATAATCACCAAGTAATCACTTGATGAAAAGATAAGGTGATAACCATGAACGAAGTACAAAGACATAACGAGATACTGTCTTTGCTAGACAATATGCGCACCATCAACGTCACGCATATTATTGAGAAATTTAACGTGTCACCAGCAACGGCCCGCCGCGATATTTCTAAGTTAGATGAGCTAGGTAAGCTGAAGAAAGTTCGTAATGGTGCTGAACGTTTAGAGATTAGAAAGCGAGCGTGGACGCCGTTAAACATCGACAGTACGGATCATTTCCATGAAAAATCACAGATTGCCATGGCTGCGGCTAAGCTCTGCAACCCAGGTGACAGTGTGGTAATTAACTGTGGTTCGACCGCCTTCTTGCTCGGTAAAGAGTTGTGTGGCCAAGATGTTCAAATCGTGACTAACTATTTTCCACTGGCCAGTTACCTTATCAATGAAGATCACGACGATGTAATCATCATTGGTGGGCAGTACAACAAAGCACAAAACATTTTCCTCAACCCCGCCCCTGATTCGTTAGGCGGTTACGCCGGACATTGGATGTTCACCAGTGGCAAAGGGCTGACGGAAAATGGCCTATACAAAACCGATATGCTCACCGCCGTTGCCGAGCAACAGATGCTAGAGCAAATCGGTAAGTTAGTGGTGGTAGTGGATAGTTCTAAAGTTGGGCAGCGTACGGGCATGCTATTTTGCCCCGCCAGCAAGGTTGATATTGTTATCACTGGCAAAGCCGCCGATCCGCAAGTTATCCAAGCGCTACAACAGCAGGGGACAGAAGTGATTCTGGTATAGAAAGCACTTCGCTCTACACATTCTAATAATAAACACAGGCTCAGTGTCTTCACCTTTGGTTAAGACGCTTGGCTCCCTACATCCAAAATTTGTCTAACTGATCGTGAAATAAAAGGTGTTGCTATGAGTAAAATTGATGAAATCACACGCGATTCATGGGTTCTCAGTACGTTTCCTGAGTGGGGGACTTGGCTGAATGAAGAGATAGAAAAGACCGAAGTGGAAGCCAACACCTTTGCTATGTGGTGGCTTGGTTGTACAGGCATTTGGCTAAAAAGTGCCGGTAATACCAATCTTTCGATCGATTTTTGGTGTGGGACGGGTAAGAAAACGCAAAAGAATGCCTTGATGAATCAACAGCATCAGATGATGCGTATGGGGGGCGTGCGTGAACTGCAACCCAACTTAAGAACGTCTCCTTTTGTGTTGGACCCATTTGGCATCAAAGAGATTGATGCGGTGCTGGCGACGCATGATCACGCTGATCATATCGATATTAATGTCGCAGCAGCTGTGCTGCAAAACTGTGGTGAGCATGTGAAATTTATTGGGCCACAAGCTTGCGTTGACCTGTGGCAAGGCTGGGGAGTACCGAGTGAGCGCTGCATTGTGGCGAAAGTGGGTGATTGCATTGAAGTCGGCGATATCAGTATCCGAGTGCTGGACTCTTTTGATCGCACTGCGTTGATTACGCTGCCTAAAGGTGTTTCATCTTATGATAAGGGGATTCTTGATGGTATGGATGATCGCGCGGTCAACTACTTATTGGAAACCTCCGGTGGCTCAATCTACCATTCAGGTGATTCGCATTATTCGAACTACTATGCCAAGCATGGTAATGACTACAAGATTGATGTGGCGCTGCTCTCATACGGTGAAAACCCACGAGGCATCACAGATAAGCTGACTGCATCTGATATTTTGCGCGCAGGCGAGGCGTTAGATTGTGAAGTGGTGATCCCATTCCATCACGATATTTGGGCTAACTTCCAAAATGACCCGCGTGAAATTGAAGTATTGTGGCAAATGAAAAAAGATCGTCTGCAATACGGCTTTGCGCCATTCTTTTGGCAAGTGGGTGGTAAATACACTTACCCAACCGACAAAGGACGTATGCATTACCAGCATTTCAGAGGCTTTAAAGACATTTTTGTCGATGAACCAGAGCTGCCTTTCAAAGCATTCTTGTAATGTTCTGAAAGCAAAAATTAGAGAAGAGAAAGAGGCCAATTGGGCCTCTTTGTTTATTGGTAATCTCTTTGCTTATCGGTAATGATGTGCAGCACTTGATTTTATACTTCAGGTTGATAGTGCAAAATTGTCATTGATATAGGCGACTGTAACAACTCACCTTCTGCATGGCCGGGTTGTACGTTACGTAAATTGGTATCGCATATCACTTCCCAGTTTTGGTTACGATCTTTAGGTAGAGTAAAACGAGCTGGTGCATTGGTTTGGTTGATCAAATAGAGCATTTCAGCCCCATCCGATCCAATGCCCATCTGCAATGCCACAGAACTTAAGCGGTTCCAATCATCATGTTCCATCAGTGTGCCATCCACGCGTCGCCAGAATACGCGGTTGGCATTACGTTCCTCACCACTAAAAGCACGAATAAAGGGCACCATATAAAGGTGTCTTGCCGCCACCATTTGACTCAACCAATGTTTGAAGTAGCTTTTGCGTTCGGTCATGTTCCAGTCAAGCCAACTGATCTCATTGTCTTGGCAATAAGCGTTGTTATTACCTTGCTGAGTATGAGAAAGCACATCCGCGGTGAGAATATGAGGAATGCCAAAAGCAAAAAGTAAGCTCGCCATCATATTGCGTTTTTGCTTTTCGCGAGTTGCTTTTATCACCATGTTCTCTGTTTCGCCTTCGACGCCATAGTTGTCGGAGCGATTGTCACCGTGACCATCTCGGTTTTGTTCACCATTCGCTTCATTGTGCTTATGCTTGTATGACACCAAATCTTGCATGGTGAAGCCATCATGATAAGTGATGTAATTGACGGTCAGTTTGTAGGGCCAGTTGGCGGCACTGTACAAGTCGCGCGAGCCCATTAAGCGTGTGGCGAACTCTTTTAAATAGCCTTGATCGCCGCGCCAGAAGCTGCGTGTGATATCACGTAATTTGTCGTTACATTCATTCCAACCGAAAGGAAAATTGCCTACTTGGTAACCGTTTGGACCAATATCCCAAGGCTCTGCAATCAATTTAACTCGTTTTAACGTTGGATCTTGCGCCACCGCTTTAAAGAACGCAGCATCGGGGCTGAAATTATCGCCATTTCTTCCAAGCGTTGCGGCCAAATCAAAACGAAAACCATCGATTTGGTATTCGCTAACCCAGTAGCGCAGCGTGTCCATGACTAGGTTAAGGGCGGGTTGATAAGAGAGATCAATGGTGTTACCACAACCGGTAAAATTCGCGTAATGTTGGCCGTGTTTTAGATAATATTTAGGGTCGAGTGCTTTTAAATTGAAAATAGGCCCATCTTCGCCCCCCTCTGCTGAGTGGTTATAAACCACATCCAGTATCACTTCAATTCCGTGACGATGCAGTTCTCTGATAGCCGTTTTCAGTTCCGTTACCGCATCTTTTTGCGCATAACGTGGATCTGGCACCATAAACAGATAGGGGTTATATCCCCAATAGTTGACTTTGCCCATATCCAATAGATGTGGCTCATGCATACAAGCCGCGATGGGCAGTAACTGTAGTGTGTTGATGTTTTGCTTGCGATAAAACTCCAGCATCTCCTCACTGATTAAGCCTAAATAAGTACCTTGTTCTGCTTTAGGCACACGTGGATTGAGTTTGGTCACCCCTTTGACATGAGTCTCAAATAAAATAGTCTTATCGCGAGGTATGTGTGGCTTTTTAGTTGATTGCCAATCGAATTGATCGTCGACCACGACACACTTAGGCAGCTCGAAACTCTTTTTTGAACTAAATGGTGTTTTATAGCCTAAGTTTTTATCTATCGCCTTCGCGTAGGGGTCGGAAATATAGTGTGGCTCGTCACCATTTAAAATGAGGTAACCGTATTTTTGCCCTGCTTTAATGTTTGGCACATGAGTGTACTTCACGCCCGCATATTCATTCTCTAACTCGTGGGTGGTGAAACTTCCCTGTTGATCAAACAGAGCGAGTAGAAGCTGTTTATTTGCTGGAGCATGAATAGCAAAATTGCAACCTGTGTTGTCAAGGGTTGCACCGAGTGGGTAAGGGCTAGAAATAGTACATTTCATATGGGCATCTTTAATTGTTATTTTGCTGCACGTCATCGCTTTAAGTAAAAAGCTTTGTTGATATTAGGTCAAGCGCCCAATGAATAAAATTTGAATGTAATTTTATTTCATTTTAATGATGTTATTGGCCCTAAATAGTGATCAATAAGGCATTTTGTATTCTATTTTATAACCATTAACTGATCTCCTCCCCCTGAAATCCGTGATCCGTGCTTTAAAAACGCCATACTATAAAATTACTCATCCTTTCTCCTCCCCCCCAAATTACTTTGAGGTGGAGGAAGCAAGCCTATTACGCCTTTAGTAACCTTATCACCGTTGAAACAACTGGGGACTTAGTCCCGTCTTACCTCTTCTTTTAGCGTCTATCTGTCAACTGCCTTGCAGGTTCCAATAGGAGAAGAGTGAAAGTTTTAAATGCTGTCCGTAGTTAAAATTTTCCATAAATATAAATCGTCCTTAATGGAGTTAAGAATGAAAAAAGTAAGTGTAATTGCTGCCGCAGTGGCTGCTACTCTAGCAGCAGGTTCTGCTTTTGCTGCAGAAACAGATGTACTAAAAGACGGATGGGAAGTTCATGGGTATGCTTCAATGAATTTCCGCATGGTTGATGGTGAAACTGTTGATACAGAGTTTGGTAAACCAGATTACAAAACAGCGGGTACTCATGGAAAAAGCACCAATCAGGTTGAGTTTGTAATTAAGAAACACACAGAACATGAAAATGGTGTTTGGTCAAATTTCACTGTTCGTTCTGAATACGGTAATGGTAACTCGTACGCTTATTCTTCATCTGGTAGTCAAAAAGCCAATGACACTGCACAATTTGAAGTGAAAGAAACTTTTGTTGAAATCGGTGGTTTATCCTACTTAGGAGAAGACACATCTATATGGGCTGGTCAACGTTTCCTAAACCGTGCTGCTGGTATTCTTTCTGGTGAATTTTGGAAACAATCTTCTGGCGTAGGTGCTGGTGTTCAAACTAAGCTTGCTGGCAATACTGCAGGATTTGCGGTGGTGGTTGCCGATCCTGATGCAGGTGCAGCAACGACAAACCCTGAACGCACAACGCTTTCATCTTACGATCTGTACTACTACGGTGTCGATGTTGGTTTTGGTAGCTTAGACTTTGATTTTAAATACATGGAACAAGCGAACAAAGACAGTAAATCAGATGATGGTTTTGGCGCATCAATCACGTTAAATTCTAGCTATTACGGCTTGGATGGTTGGGCTCAATCTGCTATTGCATATGGTAAAGGTGTTGCGCAAAACCGTGGTGTTAACTTTGGTGGCTGGTCAGGCGGTGATGATAAGCAAGAGTCTATTTTCTTGACTTCTTACGGTGTACTGAATATTTCCGAAAACTGGCAAATGGGCTCTGAAATTACCTATTTTGGTGCGCTGGATGAGTTATTTGGTGCTAAAGATTTGAAACGTTATATTGCTGCTGTTCGTCCATCGTATAAAGTGAATGATAACCTACGTCTTGAAATGACAGGTTCTTATGCTCATGAAGAGGGAGCTGAAGGTTACTGGGGTCGTACTGGTGAGGCACTAGAAAGCGATATTTTCAATGTGGAATTAGCTGCTGCATTTACAGTCAATGCTGATTACTTCGGTCGTCCACAAATCAAACCATACATTAGCTATATTTCTGCTGATGATGAAGCAAGCGCATCACAAATTGGCATCAAAGATGGCAAAAATGAAACAGTTATCGGTGTCCACACTGAAATCTGGTTCTAACTCAACTAAGATTTAAGGCAGCCTATTGGCTGCCTTTTTTGCTTTGTAAATGATAGAGAATAACGATGAATAATAAAAAATCATTAATGACCCTTATCCTCGGAGCAGCTTTGACTGCCTGTAGTTCAGTTCCATCTACCTCAAACCTTTCGTCTACTGAGGCTATCTCATACGCAAAAGTATGCTGTAATAATTATGCTGACTTTCCTTGGATTGAGCTACAAAGCAATGAAAGTATCGAGTTTGATATTGATGAAAGTGCCCCTATTGGCCACTTTACAGATGGCAATAGCTATTTTAATGCTTTTCAGCTCCCTCAACGTTCAGCAAAAGTGCAAATACAGCTTAGTAGCTACATGTTTGATAAAGCGGTATTT
>NZ_CAWNIB010000232.1:0-2241 GCF_963874405.1 Vibrio sp. V08_P9A1T1 | reverse complement strand
ATAGTACACATTGACATTATTATATTAGTTGGACGAAGATAAAGTCTTCGTCTTTTAACCTGAAAAGTTAAAGTTTAAAACTGCTTATGAACATTCTTATGTGATATCTTTGGCATCCCTTCATATGATCTAGCACTGACGGGTCTCTCTGACATCTATTGAATCCGGAATCCATGTTTTATATACCTGTGATCATTGAAGATGCTTGATTTTTATTAAAATCAGGATCATGCTAAGCGCCATGAAAATTACTCTGACTCCTCAACAGAAACACCAACTCGAACAAATGCACGATTCTACTCGCGATGGTCGAGTGCGTGAGCGTATTAAAGCCGTATTGCTTACCACTGAGGGTTGGAGTCAGACTATGATTGCTCAAGCTCTTCGTATTCATGAGTCTACCGTTGCACGTCACCTCAGTGACTACGTTCTTTCTGAAAAACTTAAGCCCGAAAATGGCGGAAGCCAAAGCAAGCTTTCTGCTACTCAAACCATGCACCTAATCGAGCATTTGACTAAGAAAACCTATTCTCACACTCATCAAATTGTCGCCTACGCTAAAGAGACGTTTGGACTTGATTACACGGTTTCTGGTATGAACAAGTGGCTTCACCACAATGACTTTAGTTACAAGCAACCGAAAGGCGTACCGTACAAGTTTGATGAAGCAAAACAGCAAGCATTCATAGAGGCTTATGAAGCTCTAAAGGCAAGCTGTGGCAAGGATGAATCGATAGTCTTTATCGACGCTGTTCACCCAACCTTATCAACAAAAATATCTTATGGCTGGATACGGACTGGCCAGGATAAAGTGATTGAAACAACGGGCAATCGTAGCAGGTTGAACATTATCGGCGCCCTGAACCTGTCAGATATTGGTGCCACTATCGTTCAGGATTACGAAAGTATTAACAGTGAAAGTATTGTTCGCTTTTTCTGCAAGTTAAGAGAGAGTTATCCGTTAGGCCATAAGCTTCATATCATCTTAGATGGTGCGAGATATCACTGTAGTGACTTAGTCAAAGATGCGGCGTTTGTCCTAAATATCGAACTTCATTATCTTCCACCTTACAGTCCAAACCTCAACCCAATAGAGCGGTTATGGAAAGTAATGAATGAGAAGTCGAGGAATAACGTTTACTTTAAAAGGAAACGGGACTTCAAGGCGGCAATAGAGCAATTTTTTGCTGTGACTCTTCCAGAGATCGCAGGCTCTTTGACATCTCGAATTAATGATAATTTTCAGGTTCTCAAGCCTGCATCTTCAAGTTGATTTGGTATAATCAAAGTCGTTTAGAGTAAGCGTTCGACACTATTTTGAAATGAGCGTGCTCCCATACCACGATGGTGACTCCTACAGTGTGCCAGAAAAATAGAGCACTTGATAGACAAGATACTAGGCTTCCATTGACCAATAAAGATTTAAGTTTTTTAGGTGATGTAGAGTTAGAGTGGCCTGAGCTGAAAACCATGATTATTATGGTTTCAATAAGTCAAGAAGACAAGGTAGCGAAAGCGTTAGAAGTGGTGGTGAAATACTACATCAACTCGAAGGATTCAAATGTTTAAAAAATGGTTAAATGCACGCATTCACATAGGTTGGTCGAGTCGATGCATTGGAGTTTGGATACCTAACTTGGTGAAAATGCGAGTCGTAAACGCGCGGAAGAAAGTGCAAAGAAATTCGCAAGGATCAGACAAGCGCGTTTAAATATTCTCAAGAGTGATATTCGCTGTCATACAAGACGTATTCTGACTTGTTATTATTTTAGAACACAATACGATGATTGGTATGCTTATTTTAATAATTGAAACCGATATACTTTATGTGTTGTGCTCATTACAAATTAAGTTCATTATAAATTATGCTTGTATACTTAGCTTTCATGATTTAGCGTTATAAATTATGATAACTTCATGTTAGTTGTTAAAGAATTTATGGGAGTGTTAGTTCGTGTACGATATTATATTTTTTGTTCCTTACATGGGTTTTGGCGGCTCAGAAAGGGTAATGATAAACATAGCCAATAATAAAGTTTATGATGACAAAAAGGTATTAGTCTGTATTTTAAAGAAAGGTGGCGAGATGGAACCTTTCCTAGACAACAACGTCGATATTGTTTACTTGAACAGCCCTAAGGTTTCTCATTCGCTGTTAAAAGTGATTTCTATCTTGCTTAAATATGAATCAAAGAATGTGTTTTCATCTCTTTGGCATATGAATATAATACTATCTATCGC
>NZ_CAWNIB010000231.1:0-2242 GCF_963874405.1 Vibrio sp. V08_P9A1T1 | reverse complement strand
TTTAAGCAAAGAAAAGAACTTCTAGATAGCAACCTTCTAAGTATCGAAGAGAATATTCAGAAAGTTCTAGATAATGAAAACGCTCTAGCGAATCAGCTAAAAGACATAGAGATTCAAATGCAAACCTCTGGCGCAAATTTGTTAGATGATGTTAATAACATTCAGCTCGACAGAAAGGCAGTGGCTTCTAAATTAGAGGCGATTGATCACAATCTTATCAAACTTTCAGCGGGTGCGATGCCACTAGCTATTGCGCACAGCTTAATGAATAAAACGAAAAAGCAAGCCTTACTAGAGGATGAGATTATTGGCTTTGATAATGCGCAAAAACATATCAAAATCAACAATGACGAGCTTATTAAACGTTTAAAAGATTCGACAACAGATGATGTAGCTCATCAGGTAAACAGGCTGCTTAATCTAATATGGCAAGAGTCTGAAAATAGTTTAAAACACGAAAAGTACCTAAACGTTAATCCTGTAATATTTGATTTTGCCGAGAACGCTATCAAGTCAGAGACAACGGAAAGTGCAGAGCTATTAAAGAAGAAAAGAGAACTACAAGAGACACTAGCTCTGTTAGATAAGAAGCTAGATGCTGTTCCAGATTCTGAATCCGTTAGAGAACAAATTGAGGAAAAAGGCAGAATTGAAGCGTCGATTGCCCACTCTAAAACAACATTAGAATCCCTAATGGAGGAGCTAGCTCAATGTAAAACTCAAATTAATGAAAATGAAGCACGTCTAGACGCAACTTTGATTCAACAAAATGCCGAAGATTTTGAAGGTAAACGTAATCAACAAGTCGCAGAACATCTAGTCGAAATGAAGGACATTGTTGACGCATTCAAAGCACAACTGATTAAAGAAAACATTGCGACGCTAGAAAAACGAATTAAAAGCAAATTTGATTCACTAGAAAGAAAGTCCGAGCTAATTACAAAAGTTAGCATTAATCCTGAAACGTTTAACCTCACACTAGCAGATTTAGATGGTTTGCCACTGGATACCAAACGGCTTTCTGCTGGTGAGCGTCAACTATTGTCCGTGGCTATCCTTTGGGCACTAGCGGAAGCTTCAGGAAAAGAGATTCCAACCATTATCGATACACCGATGGGGCGATTGGATGGTAAACACAGAACGAAGCTTGTCGAAAACTATTTCCCAGCGGCGGCTGGGCAAGTAATTTTATTATCAACAGATGAGGAAATTGCCGGGCAATATTACAAGAAGCTAAAACGCTCTGTTGCTAAGGAATACCATATTAGCTATGAAGAAACAGCCAAGACATCGACTATTACTGAAGGTTACTTTGGAGAATTAACATGAGCATTGAAATCGTTCGCTTGTCCGAAAAAGCTAAAGGACAACTCATCACTGTAAAGAAGAATACCAAGATTGATAACTGGAACGTTCTTTGCCGATGGGCACTTATGCTTTCATTGAAAGAAGAGAGTATTCCTCCGCATGAGGATATTGTAATCAACAGCAATGTTGAAATGACTTGGAAGGTCTTTGGTGGCGAGTTTTCAGACATCTATCTAGCAATGCTCCGTCAGAGAATAAAAACAGACTTTGGCAAAATTGATGAAGATGAACTTAATTATCACTTTAAGCTTCATCTTCATCGTGGCATATCTTATTTACTACAAAAGTCTAAAAACATAGACAGTATAATTAACACTGTAATATAGCTTTAAATCTCTCTGGTAATAGGTTAGAGATTAGTTATATTCGCCATATTTCAGCGGCATACTCTGCTAGGTGTCGCTGCCTTTGTTCAATAACATCAAAGCTCCATGATAAATAAGAGTCGTTCTCAATAATTTCCTTAACCATAGGTAACTCTGAATCTTTGAAAGACTTTTTGATTGAACCATCTTTACGTTTTGCCAATTTTTCCGGGTACTCACTAAATCGCTTAGCATTCCAATCAAAGTTCGACACATCTCGATTAATATCTCCCTCTAGAAGACAGAGATTACCTAATCTATTTACCATTTGTTTATGTTTTTCTGGCTCATTTGTAGCCCATAACCATTCATCTGGACGCTTATCGGTTGCCAGTTTTTTAGGCAAAATATGTTCAACATTAAACTCTTGACTATGCTTAGCAAGCTTCAAACCTGAAGACTTCAGCAAGTAACTATCAATCTTAGATAGGATGTAAAACTGCAATGTTGCACTTCTCGCGCTAAATAAAGAAAAGTTCTGATAAAAATCAGTTGGAGAACTATTATCT
>NZ_CAWNIB010000230.1:0-2314 GCF_963874405.1 Vibrio sp. V08_P9A1T1 | reverse complement strand
ATAATATTTTAATGGGCTGGAAGACTGAAGAACATTAGCCGCTGAACACACTCAGAATCTCGTTGTTCTCTGAGTGTAAGGAGATCGCTATGACAACCCAAACTGTATCCACGGAACCTAAAGGTGGCTTCTTTGCTAACTTTAAGTTTCCTTCCGCTTACACCATCCTTTTCATTCTAATTGCTCTTGTGGCCCTTTTAACCTGGATTGTGCCTGCAGGTCAGTATCAGCGGACCATGAATGAAGAACTGGGCAAAGAAGTGCCTATTGCGGGAACTTATCAACACGCAGAAGGTAACCCACAAGGGGTGATCGATGTGTTGATGGCACCGATTGACGGCTTTTATGACCACAACAGCTACGAAGCTGCCGCGATTGACGTGTCTCTGTTCATTTTGGTCATTGGTGGCTTTTTGGGCCTAGTGACCAAAACAGGTGCGATTGATGCGGGCATTGAACGCGTAACAGCGCGGCTTGAAGGGCGTGAAGAGTTGATGATACCCATCCTGATGGCGCTGTTTGCCGCAGGTGGTACGATTTACGGTATGGCGGAAGAATCCTTACCTTTCTACACCTTACTCGTACCTGTGATGATGGCCGCTCGTTTTGACCCACTGGTTGCCGCCGCTACCGTACTGCTTGGCGCGGGTATCGGTACGCTGGGCTCCACTATCAACCCGTTTGCCACCGTAATTGCGGCCAACGCAGCGGGCATTCCGTTTACTGATGGCATCATGTTGCGCTTAGCAATGTTAGCTGTCGGTTGGGTTATCTGTGTACTGTACGTGATGCGCTACGCGAAAATGGTGCAAGCAGATCAAAGCAAATCGATTGTGTACGACAAGTACGAAGAGAACAAAGCTCACTTCCTTGGCAACCAAAGTGGAGAGAAACTCGAATTCACCGCCACCCGCAAAGTTATTTTGACCATTTTCGCGGCCGCTTTTGGCGTGATGATTTATGGGGTATCTGTTGCTGGATGGTGGATGGCTGAGATCTCAGCGATGTTCTTGGGTGCAACCATCATTATCGGTTTAATTGCTCGTATGAGTGAAGAGGAATTCACCACCAGCTTTATTGATGGTGCACGAGACCTATTAGGCGTAGCGCTGATCATTGGTATCGCACGCGGCATTGTGGTGATCATGGACCGCGGGATGATCACCGACACTATTTTGTTCTCAGCCGAGCAAATGGTTACTGGCCTTTCATCCGTCATTTTTATTAACGTAATGTATTTACTGGAAATTCTTCTCTCTTTCCTTGTACCTTCGTCTTCTGGCCTTGCGGTATTAACCATGCCCATCATGGCTCCATTGGCTGACTTTGCAGGCGTTGGCCGCGACCTTGTCGTCACGGCTTACCAATCGGCTTCAGGGATAGTCAACCTCATCACGCCAACCTCTGCGGTAGTGATGGGCGGCTTAGCAATTGCTCGTGTACCTTATGTTCGCTGGGTGAAATGGGTCGCACCACTGTTAGGCATATTGTGCGTATTCATTATGCTATCTCTCAGCCTAGGTGCGATGCTATAGCGCCAAACTGATGAACGATACGATATGTCGTAGGTGAAAACCGCGTCACACCCTTTAAAAGCCGCATGATTGCGGCTTTTTTATTGGCAGGCCGACTTAGGCTCATTGGCTGCGCAGCTACCCAGTTCTAAACATGATACGTTAGCCAAATCAGGAAATGATGGCTTTCAACGTCGTTAGATAGCCATTAGTTTTGATGGCTATTTTTTATAGCAATCGGCTGGGATAAATAACCACTTTTGGTGACTAAATAAAACGCGGCCTATATTCCTTTATCACCAAATTCAGATCGCCTGCTATGTCATCTCTCATTTTCCGTCCTCTATTACGCCCATTCAGACAAAACATCTACATTAGAAAGCCTGCGTGAGATCAAGTTTTATTAAGAAAGTTATGTTAACACAGCCCATTTCTTCGACTCACATTCAACTATATACCCTTTTCAAGTGCATATTCTTAACCAATTCGATGAATTATCGATGTGTTTTTGGTGCATAAAATTCCCAACCAAAATACCGAGCCTATATGGAGTAGTGCTGCGTGAGATTTAAATTGAATGAACATCCATAAAAAAAGCAGTAATAAATATGACACTCACAATATAAACACTGCATAAACATTGTTAAAAAACTATTATTTTAGCCGAATTTCAATATAAATCATTCTGTGATGGACCTCTAAGAACATATACAGACCAAGGGTAATATTAATTGCAGAACAAAGAAGTGAATAAATAAATTCATACTGAATTCCCTACAGAAATAATTATGTATTTATCC
>NZ_CAWNIB010000229.1:0-2317 GCF_963874405.1 Vibrio sp. V08_P9A1T1 | reverse complement strand
TCTCAGCTATCCGTTTTACTTTGCCGCTTGAAAACAATAATGTGTTTTAAATTAGGCCGTTGGATCGAAAATCTCCGGCTAAAGTGCATCAGCTAACAAACGGCTCAAGAGGGATTGCCAACGCGTGGCGGCTTTGGTGCAAAATTGAAGTTCAGCGTTTACAGTGTGTTTTTTGAGTTCGGCGGTGCGTTGTCAACCCCTTAGCCGGGCGTTATGTGCTTTCTCGAAAAACCACAAGATAGTGTAGACTCAGCGTTTTAATTCAATGGAAACCAGCATGTCTAAATCTGTTCAACAGCAAATCGGGTGTATTGCTCTAGTCGTCGAAAATTACGATGATGCTATCGAGTTCTACACTAAAAAACTCCAATTCACACTGATTGAAGATACTGACTTAGGTGGCGGTAAACGCTGGGTTCAAGTTTCTCCTCCTAATTCTAATGGAACGAACTTGCTTTTAGCTCAAGCAAGTACTCCGGAGCAATCCCAAGCAGTAGGAAATCAAACAGGTGGTCGAGTCTTCTTGTTCTTACAAACTAATGATTTTTGGCGAGACTATGAGTTAATGAAGGTAAATGGTGTTGTGTTTAATGAAGAGCCTCGAGTGGAAGAGTACGGAACTGTAGTGGTATTTCAAGATCTGTATGGCAACAAATGGGATTTACTACAGCTAAACAGTACAACTAAATAGCACACACATAACAAACGGCTCAAGAGGGATTGCCAACGCTTGGCGACTTTAGTGCAAAATTGAAGTTCAGTGTTTACGGAGTGTTTTTTAAGTTCAGCGGTGCGTTGTCAACCCCTTAGCCGGGCGTTAGTTTTTTCAGGTCAAATCAATACAAACGTAGTTGGTCGATAAAATGAAAAATAAAAATGGTCATGTAAGTGTTAGTGGCTCCGAGATTTATTACGAGCTTTCAGGTAATCATGACGGCAAGCCATTATTGATGCTTCATGGCGGTCTTGGTTCGTTGAATGAGTTAAGTTCAATTCATAAATATGTTGCTGCTGACTATCAATTGATAAGTATAGATTTCCGTGGTCACGGAAAGTCCCTTTTAGGCAATCGTCCACTTAATTACATGCAATATCAACAAGACGTTCAGCATGTTCTTAGCTATTTGGGTATTGAGAAATATTCGATTTTTGGTTTTAGTGACGGTGGTATCGTAGGTTATCGTTTAGCAATACAAGAACCGGAGAGAGTATCTTGTTTGGTGACACTGGGTTCGCAGTGGCGATTAGAGGCAGATGATCCATCAGTTGAATTACTAAGTGGTTTGACGGCTGAATTTTGGGCATCAAGGTTTGCCGATGATGTTGCTTTATATGAGGCGTCAAATCCTAAACCGGATTTCCCTAAACTCGTAGACGCTGTAAAAGCAGTCTGGCTTGACACAACAGAATCTGGCTACCCACATGAGTTAGTTGAAAAAATCCGTTGCCCGACATTAGTAATGCGAGGTGATAATGACTTCTTGTTTTCGTTGGATGAGGCAGCGGCTTTAAAGTCGAAAATTGTAGGTTGTAGTTTTGCCAATATTCCATTGACAGCACATTCGTCGCATCAAGAATCACCGGAAATGGTGGGTGAAATGTTAGAGCAGTTCTTGTTGCAACACAAAAACTAACAAACGGCTCAAGAGGGATTGCCAACGCGTGGCGGCTTTAGTTCAAAATTGAAGTTCAGTGTTTACAGTGTGTTTTTTGAGTTCGGCGGTGCGTTGTCAACCCCTTAGCCGGGCGTTAGCTTACTCACAAACAGTAATACTATAAGCAGGCTTAGAGATTTGGTCGTTTGCTAGTATCCCAAAATTTCCATGCGTAATGTCGGTATCAACAATGTCTAATCTCAATGTTGTTCTGGTGACCAGTTTACTATTCAATTTGGTGCTAGACTCAATGGAAACTGAGAGTTCTAGGTCTGTAGCAGTAATAATCTCCTTTTTAGTGTCGTTGTCGTTTATCCTCGATGAGCGAACTTGGTTTCTGTCAACGATGGATAAGCTGGCTGAGTGGTCAAAGACCTTTTTCATTGCTTATGTGACTTGTGAAATTACGCTAGTAATAAACTTAGTGTATATCGTGGTTAACAAGTACAGTGTGAGTTCAATGGTTTGGTACACGCCGAGCTTATTATTAGCCGCTTTTTCTCTCTATAGAATGATCCAAAAACGTTAGGTGAAAGCTAAGCTAACAAACGCCTCAAGAGGGACTGTCAACGCGTGGCGTTTCCAGTCCCATTGAGCCGCGGTGGTTATGGCTGTTGTGTTTGAGTTTGGTGTTATGCGTTGTCAGCCCCTTAGGCGGGCGT
>NZ_CAWNIB010000228.1:0-2344 GCF_963874405.1 Vibrio sp. V08_P9A1T1 | reverse complement strand
GCATTAAAGAGCAACAAAAAAAGATTAAAAACAACTTTAACACTATAAAAGTTTCGGAAGCCTACAATAGATTTTATATCTTAGATGATGTACTGATTCATGAGTTTATTGCACTTGTAAAAGCGTTTGTAGATAAGGTTATAGATCACCTCGAATCTGTGATATTCATGGTGGAAAGAACAATAGAAAAACCCAATATGGATGACGTGCCATTTTAAATATAACAAACAATTCAACAGTGATTCGCAACGCTCGGCGCTTTCACTTTGGGTTGAGTTTGGTGTTTATGGCGCAGTGGTTTAGCCCTGTGGCAGCGTTGCTCACACGTTAATTGGGCGTTAGGCTAATAAAGAGGAAAGTATGGACTTTAACTTAAGTACTGAATTTTGGATTGGTACTGGACTAGCAATACCGTTTTCAATATTGGCTAGTCTTATGACTCCCAAAATTCAGCAGTGGATAGACAATCGTGCTCAAAAGTCAGCGATTAAACGAAGCCAAGAGCTAAAAAATGAGCTAGAGCGCATTAAAAAGCTCAAAGATAACTCAGACTGTCTAAAGATTTACCTGCTAGAAACAATAATTCGAACTGCATTTTATACAGCGGTCACAAGCGCTTTGGCTATGCCATTGTGGGCTACTGGCAGCGTAATTTACTCAGGTGGCTTGTTGAACTTTGTTGGGCAGTGTATTGCTTTAATCGGCGCTTTGTTAGTTGTGCAAGCCTGTTTGAAAGCGATCAAAGATCTAAGTCGCATTCGCAATTTTAGTGAATTTGAGCAGCAGGTTTCAGAATATGTGTCTAAACCTTCAGCCAATTAGCCTAACAAACGCTTCAAGAGGGACAGCCAACGCGCGGCATTTTTACCATGCGTTGGTTTTTGTGATTACGACGTTATGCCGGCAGTTGGTAGTGGCGTTGGCTGCCCCTTAAGCGGGCGTTATGTACTTTTCTGAAATCCTTCCTGCAAATCAAACTTGTGCACAGTGTCATTATGCGCTAGTCTTTGTCTATGGATGCACAATGAGACAGTGCAAGTTGTAATGGCATTAGAATTTAAAGATAAGTGGTTAGAGCAGTTTTACGAGGATGATAAACGACATCGTTTAATTCCAAGTAGCATAGAGAATGCTCTATTTCGGAAGCTGGAAATCTTAGATGCAGCTCAAGCTGAATCAGACTTAAGAATTCCACCGGGTAATCGTTTTGAACATCTTGAAGGAAATCTTAAAGGTTGGTGTTCAATTCGAGTGAACAAACAGTATCGTTTGATTTTTCAGTGGGTTGATGGTGTTGCACTAAATACTTACTTAGACCCACATAAGTATTGAGGTAGCGACTATGCGTAAGACAAAACGTCGTCCAGTTAGCGTTGGGGAAATGTTAAAAGTTGAATTTCTTGAACCAATGGGCATCACATCAAAAGCGCTCGCTGAAGCGATGGGCGTACACAGAAATACGGTGAGTAATTTGATTAATGGCGGTGTGTTAACAGCTCCGGTAGCAATCAAGTTAGCAGCGGCATTAGGTAACACACCAGAATTTTGGCTTAACATTCAACATGCAGTTGATCTTTGGGATACGAGAAATCGTTATCAAGAAGAAGCAAAGTTTGTAAAGCCGTTGTTTGTTTCGCTGGAACAAAGCGCACGTACATAACAAACGCTTCAAGAGGGACAGCCAACGCGTGGCATTTTTACCATGCGTTGGCTTTTGTGATTACGATGTTATGCGGCAAGTTGGTAGTGGCGTTGGCTGCCCCTTAAGCGGGCGTTATGCGCCAAAGATTGGATTTACATCCATACTCTTATGCAAGATTCTTATGATCTGGATGTTTTGGCTACCAATTTGTTGATAAAAAATAACATGGCTTCCTTGTGGAAATTTTCGGTAGCCATCTCTGATTTCATCACAAGTTTTACCGATATCAGGATTTTCAGCGAGTAGCCAAAATGATTCATCGAATTGTTTGAGATAAATATTTCGTTGCTCGCGGCCCCACCTGCGAGAGGTAAATAAGGCAATATCTTTTAAATCAGATTTTGCCTTGTTGGTTAGTTGGAATGGTTTCATTTTCTTTCTTCGCTATCTAGTTCACTGATAAACGAATCGAGGTCATAATCAGCCATACCACTTTCTTCACCTTCAACGAGCAGTTGTCGTAAAGTGTTCATTTTCGTTTCTTGTGTTTCGAGTAAACGTAGAGCGGAACGAATTACTTCACTTGCTGAGCCATAGCGTCCACTTTGGATTTGGCTACTAATAAAACCATCAAAGTGGTCGCCGAGAGTGATGCTAGTATTTTTAGCCATTGTAATCTCCTAATACCAAATAGTACCTAAT
>NZ_CAWNIB010000227.1:0-2388 GCF_963874405.1 Vibrio sp. V08_P9A1T1 | reverse complement strand
GGTTATTATATAGCTAATATCCTTAAAATTAATATTGATTTAGGTCAAAAAACAACGATAAACATTGATAATATGGGGTTTATTTTATTGATTTAAATCAATAAAGCATTTAAAAACAATGAGTTCTACTTTTTTTTAATACATAAAATATTTTTTATTTATTGTTTTGTTGTATTTTTACTACATTTCTAGCGCGTGTTTGACCTAAGTAACAGAAAATCAGACAATTGAAGTCCAATGTTGAAAGTACAAAGTGATTTAATGACAAATAGAATTCAGGGCCGTGGAATGAAATTTATTGGTGCTCATGTATCGGCCTCTGGCGGCGTTGACCAAGCCCCATTGAGAGCGAGAGAAATTGGAGCAAATGCATTTGCTTTATTCACTAAAAACCAGCGCCAGTGGGTTGCTAAACCGCTCGAAGAGGCAACCATTCGCGCTTTTAAGGCTAACTGCCACATGCTTGGTTTTAAAAGTGAACACATTTTGCCGCATGATTCATACCTTATTAATCTGGGCGCGCCAGAAGCCGATAAGCTTGCTAAGTCACGCGAAGCTTTTATTGATGAAATGCAACGTTGCCAGCAACTGGGGCTGACGCTTCTGAATTTTCATCCGGGTAGTCACCTTAAACAAGTCTCAGAAAGTGAATGTCTTGCGACAATTGCAGAATCGATAAACCTTGCACATCAAGCCGTGCCTGAGGTCGTTGCTGTGATTGAAAACACCGCAGGGCAGGGGACGAATCTAGGCTGGCGTTTCGAACATTTAGCCGAAATTATCCAGCAAGTTGAGGATAAATCGCGAGTAGGTGTGTGCCTTGACACGTGTCATACTTTTACTGCAGGTTATGATTTGCGCACAGTTGAGGCGTGCGAGGCAACCTTTTCAGAGTTTGATAGCGTGGTGGGAATGCACTACTTACGTGCAATGCACATCAACGACTCAAAGGCAAAGTTTGCCAGCCGTGTTGACCGCCATCATTCTCTAGGGCAAGGCGAAATTGGTTGGCCATGCTTTGAATTTATTGCCAAAGATGCAAGGTTTGATGGTATCCCATTGATTTTAGAGACAATCGATCCAGACATTTGGGCCCAAGAAATTCAAACATTAAGAGATCTACACGCACAATCGGTAGATTCAGTAGCATCTTAAATAAGTTGGCATCTTTCTTTCATAAAGACAAAGGCATAGCCGCGTCAAAATGAAGGAGGATGTCACTATGTTTCATATGATCTCACGTTCACCATCAATAGCTCGACCACCAGTCCGATTGCCTATACCTAACCGACATGTGAATGGTCAAGGGCATACTCGAACGCCACAAAAATCACATTAACTGGCAAAAGCTCTGTGACATTGACTCATGCAGTGGTGGCTTTTTATGGTTACAATGCTGTAATTAGTTAATTTGCAGAGCGTTGTTATGACTCAATCATTGACTTGGCACGATGTTATCGGCCATGAAAAACAGCAGGAGTATTTTCAACAGACGATAGCGTTTGTTGAAAAGGAAAGGCTGGCGGGGAAAGTGATTTATCCACCTGCTGCTGACGTGTTTAATGCGTTTCGTTTTACCGAATTTGGCGATGTTAAGGTTGTGATTTTAGGGCAAGATCCTTATCACGGGCCAAATCAAGCTCATGGGTTATGTTTTTCGGTGTTACCCGGCGTTAAAACCCCACCTTCACTGGTGAATATCTACAAAGAGCTGGTGCAAGATATCCCCGGTTTTGTTACTCCTCAGCACGGTTACCTAAAAAGTTGGGCCGAGCAAGGGGTGCTATTGCTCAATACCGTATTGACCGTTGAACAAGGTATGGCGCATTCGCACGCTAATACTGGTTGGGAAACCTTTACCGACCGGGTGATTGAGGCGGTAAATCAGCAGCGTGAAGGTGTTGTTTTCCTGTTGTGGGGTTCACACGCGCAGAAGAAAGGCAGCATGATTGATCGCAGTAAACATCATGTATTAGTAGCACCGCATCCTTCTCCTCTTTCTGCGCATCGAGGCTTTTTGGGCTGTAAACATTTTTCAAAGACTAATCAATTACTTATTGAACAGGGGAAAGCGCCTGTGAATTGGCAACCCGTATTGGATAAGTGATTAATTGATGTTTTTTCGAGCAGGGTCAAAACAAGCACGCTGAAGCTTTTATACACTTATCTAAAATAAGTGTAATGGAGAAGCACAATGATGATTGAAAGGATCCGTAGAGAACACGGGTATATGGCGCGTTTGCTTGCCATTTTGCGAGATAAACAACGGCAATTGAGTAATGAACAAAGTATCAACTACTCTTTAGTGAGAGAGATTATTGACTACTTGGCGACGCATTCAGAGTCAGTACACCACCCCAAAGAAGATATTCTCTATCACTATTATAT
>NZ_CAWNIB010000226.1:0-2393 GCF_963874405.1 Vibrio sp. V08_P9A1T1 | reverse complement strand
ATATTCTGATCAAACATTATTGTTGGAAGACACTAATGTTTGATCAGTTACAGTAAAGTCTGTTTATTTACTTTACTGCTTAAAGAGGTTGAATCATTATTCGACTGTAATCGACAGCTAGTGAAATGGAAACGCGCCTCTTGAGGTGCATATTGATGGCCAACCTCATTAATTAGAACAGTATTTTCTCGCCCTGATTGGCGTACCCTCCGCCGACAATCAACACTTTCAACCCCAGTTAGAATTGGCATATAACAGACTAAGCGTAGAGCATTAGAGAGCGATTAAGGCTGAGGAAGCCACGTTACAGTTACCACTCATCCATATAGATAACCCCACCGCCAATACCCTGTATATAAGCAACTGATAAGACCGAAATTGAGCTTGAGAGATTACAATCCCTAGCTTGGTGAAGCCTTGGCCGGAAGTTAAGGCGATGAATAAAATGCCGACCTTGAGGATGCCGTCTTGGGGGCTAGTCGTTAAACCGCTCAATCTGTGGGGAGTGGCTGATTGTTCAATGATTTGCTCAACAATACCGCACTTCCGAGCTAATGATGTTTGTGCTTTCGGAATAATCTTACAACCATAGATAATAAAATAATCGTATTATCCCCTCGTCTTATCTCCCTTAATTTTAATTCGATTAATCTATCTTAATGAAAATGAAAAAATATTTAATTTTAATCAGCGCATTAGGTGCACCTAATGCGCTCAACTTGTGGCGCAGAAGGCAGGCTGCAGATGACCAAACTGCCGAAGGAGGATCTCAAAATTTCAGAATTGAAATTACCATCCCCAACTTTCAGCTTCAACTTCAACTTCAAGAGTAGGTCGTATTATGACTAAATTTTTTAAAGGTTTATTTGCGCTAATAGTATTACCTCTATTGATGCTGTTGACAGGCTGTAATTCAGACGATGTGTCTTCTGAACCAACAGTGAAATTAGAACGCATAGATATTACAGCGTCACCATTAACAACGCGAGGAGTGAGTCAACTGACGCTTGCGGTAGGTGACAAGCAGCCTTTCGATGTTGTTGGTCACTACTCTGATGGCTCGTCTCGCATATTAACGGATTCAAATGCGGTTGATTGGCATGCAAGCGACTTGGATGTGGTTCTTTTTGATGCACCGGGCATCATTACTGGTAATACGCCTGGTGTGGTGACCGTGCATGCCTCTAGTGGCAACATTGCCAGTAACGATGTGATGGTTAACGTGAGCTCAGCGGAGATCACCGAGATTACAGTGACGCCTTCGCCAGTGCAGGTCGCGCAAGGTCAAACTCAGCAGTTGACTGCAATGGCGACGTATAGTGATGGCACTTCATCTGATGTGACGAATTCTGTTACGTGGACGCCAACAGATACTGTTACGGCAACGGTGACGACGGAGGGGCTGCTCTCTGGGGTTGAGGAGAACAGTACAACCCTTACCGCCACAAAGGCCGGTGTGACCAGTAACGAGGTGACGGTCAATGTGAGCTCAGCGGAGATCACTGAGATTACCGTGACCCCTTCACAGGTCAATATTGCGAAAGGTCAGACTCAGCAGTTAACGGCCATTGCGACGTACAGTGATGGTACTTCATCTTCTGTCACCAACTCAGTGATGTGGACGCCAGCCGATGCCAATACAGCAACAGTGACGTCAACAGGTTTGATCACTGGTGTTGGCGTGGGTTCTACGACGATGGCAGTTACCAAAGATGGCATTACCAGTAACACGGTGAATGTCACCGTCTCCTCGGCTGTGATTACTGCGATTCAAGTGACGCCTTCACAGGTCAATGTTGCGAAAGGTCAGACTGAACAGTTAACGGCCATTGCGACGTACAGTGATACGACTTCCTCTGACATCTCTAACTCAGTGACGTGGACAGCAGCCGATACCAATACCGCCACGGTGACGTTGGATGGTTTGCTTACTGGTGTCGAAGTGGGCTCTACAACGGTAACCGCCACCAAAGATGGCATTGCCAGTAATGCGGTGAATGTCACTATCTCCTCGGCTGTGATTACTGCGATTCAAGTGACGCCTTCACAGGTCAATGTTGCGAAAGGTCAGACTGAACAGTTAACGGCCATTGCGACGTACAGTGATACGACTTCCTCTGACATCTCTAACTCAGTGACGTGGACACCAGTCGATACCAATACCGCCACGGTGACGTTGGATGGTTTGCTTACTGGTGTAGAAGTGGGCTCTACAACGGTAACCGCCACCAAAGATGGCATTACCAGCAATGCGGTCAATGTCACTGTCTCCTCGGCTGTGATTACTGCGATTCAAGTGACCCCTTCTCCTGTCAGTGTGGCGAAAGGTCAGACTGAACAGTTAACGGCCATTGCGACGTACAGTGATACGACTTCCTCTGACATCTCTAGCT
>NZ_CAWNIB010000225.1:1050-2393 GCF_963874405.1 Vibrio sp. V08_P9A1T1 | reverse complement strand
GCTAAGGGGTTGACAACGCACCGCCGAACTCAAAAAACACACTGTAAACACTGAACTTCAATTTTGCACTAAAGCCGCCACGCGTTGGCAATCCCTCTTGAGCCATTTGTTATGCGAATTCAATAAGATAAATAGAATTTACACGACCAAAAGCCACAATTGCAATGGTTGAGTGATTCAAGAATCAACCCAAGCAAGAACTGTGATAAATGAGCCGCCAAAACAAAGTTCACCTTTCAACAACAAACCAAGCTTTTGAATCAGACAAACTCAACAAGCAAGGCTTTCAGCAAGTGCGAAATGCTCGATTAACTTGCCCTTTCCACACTTTGCACGCGCTAAATTAGCAACAAACCAGCGCTAAAACTGATTGAGGCAAACAAAGAACCTTGCCTGTTTTACGATTTGAGTAAACTACGAATTTGAGGGTGAAAAAGCTCATTTGCCGACAACATAAAACGAATGGCCGGAGAAATCCTAAAAGATTGAACCCCTAAATTTACCTGAGTTGCATAACGCCCGGCTAAGGGGTTGACAACGCACCGCCGAACTCAAAAAACACACTGTAAACACTGAACTTCAATTTTGCACTAAAGTCGCCACGCGTTGGCAATCCCTCTTGAGCCGTTTGTTATGTGAATTTTACTCGTACGTCTTACCGTTGTGCTTTAACCAACCTTGCGGGTGTTTATTGTTTGGATCCTTGTGCGTCCAGTGCATGACACCACCTTTTTTGTTCCATTCATATTCACCGTAAAACTGGACTCGATCGCCAACTTTTAGATTTGGAACCCTAGGAGCTAAATCAATATTGTGAGCAACAAGTAAAGTTTGTTTACTGTCCAGTTTCAATATGAATTTTTGATGCCTACTTCCTTCGTTGTCATCAGGTAACAAGCGAATAACTGTGCCTGAGCCCTGGACTTGAATATCACTTTGATGATTTTCATACGCATTTTTTAACTGATGATCATTAGCTTGAGCACCAATCGAAGCTAGACAAAAGACGGCTATAAATATAGCGATTAACTTCTTCATATACTCAATTTCTCCAATTCACATAACGCCCGGTTAAGGGGCAGCCAACGCTACTACCAAGTTTCCGCATAACACCGTAACCACAAAAACCAACGCATAGTAAAAATGCCACGCGTTGGCTGTCCCTCTTGAAGCGTTTGTTATAAGCGTGCTAGCGTTTTTCTACTTTGCTATTCAAACCAACTTCTAATGCAGATGCCTTAGTTTTTGCTGCTTCTTGATATGTTTCGAATACATCTCCATTTTTTCGTCCACTAAAATGAAGAACTCCGTGAACCACTGCCATAAAAAAGGAAACAACAACA
>NZ_CAWNIB010000225.1:0-1005 GCF_963874405.1 Vibrio sp. V08_P9A1T1 | reverse complement strand
AAGAAAAAACTTGAAGCTATAGCAATTTTTTTACTACGAGATGAAGATTTCATAAGCATCCATATAAGCAAGTTAAACTTATGAGATGTTACAGATTATCAATTACGCATAAGTTGACTTAATTAACAGAATTAAGAGCTTATAACGCCCAATTAAGGGGTGAACAACGCTACCACCCACACCTAAAGCATTGTGCCATAAACACTAAATTTGAAGTAGAAGCAAAAATGCCAAGCGTTGTGAATCCCTCTTAAATTGCTTGTTATGTATTTATTCGTCAAGGCGAGCATCTAGCTTGACAGCTTCTATAAGTTTCAACAAATTCTCAGTTTTGTCTAAGCGCTTTGAAACACTTCGTTCACCTTCAAGCCGCTTCAATTCTACGATAATGTTTCTAAACTTGTCGTACAGCTCTATAGAAACGTAGTATTCAGAGTCCAATAGAGCTTTATGGATATCGGGATGCTTCGAAATTTTAAAGCCATCCCAATCCCTATGAAAACTAAAGTAAAGTTCCTTCACAGTTAAAGCTAAAGAGTAACGATGATGAATAAATGCGTTTTTCTTATTTTCTCTAATTGCAGAAAAGGCAAAATATGCAGCTGCAGCAGCCGAGATGGACGAAACACATGAAAAAACCCCTTGAATGATGTCTGGCGAACTCATTTTTCTCCTCAAATACATAACGCCCGGCTAAGGGGTTGACAACGCACCGCTGAACTTAAAAAACACACTGTAAACACTGAACTTCAATTTTGAACTAAAGCCGCCACGCGTTGGCAATCCCTCTTGAGCCGTTTGTTAGCTGCTGCACTTTAGCCGGAGATTTTCTACCCAATGGCCTAATTTAAAACACATTATTGCTTTCAAGCGACAAAGTAAAACGGACAACTGAGAAACTAAAACCTAACCCACGAAACGTACTTGGCAAAGAAGAAATAATAGGAAAACTGACGAGCTTCTAAGACTTCAATTTACAAAGAATTCTTTCGAAGAAGCCAACAA
>NZ_CAWNIB010000224.1:0-2429 GCF_963874405.1 Vibrio sp. V08_P9A1T1 | reverse complement strand
GTTTGCGTGTGTACAAATGTTAGCACTAGAGTCGAGCAAGGGCAACTAACAAACGGCTCAAGAGGGATTGCCAACGCGTGGCGGCTTTGGTGCAAAATTGAAGCTCAGCGTTTACGGTGTGTTTTTTGAGTCCGGCGGTGCGTTGTCAACCCCTTAGCCGGGCGTTATGTTTAATCACCAAAAATCAGTGGATTATGGTTTTTCTTTGTTCCCTCGGCTGATTGGTTTCGCGTTTGTCGGCAAGTTGGCATTTGTGAGCGCTTTTTACCGGACATCTATTCTTTGGTGCTGGAAATTCAGAGAATTGCCTCAGTCGATTTTCGAGTATGCGCGAGGTTGGTTCGGCTGGCTCAATCAATATTTTGATCACAGGTTTTTGGGTTTGAATTGCCGAAATTCAAAGTCTGTTTTTCAAATCTATGAGTCGTTTCAGTTTTTCAGGTCTTGGCTTTTGTTTGTCAGTCAAAAGCGAGTTAATCTTGGTTTTGGTAAAACGTAAGTCGTTGAAGCTTAAACATAACAAACGGTTCAAGAGGGACAGCCAACGCGTGGCATTTTTATCATGCGTTGGTTTTTGTGGTTATGGCGTTGGCTGCCCCTTAACCGGGCGTTAGCTGGGGTTAAGAAAAACGGTGAATTTAGGGTGGAAAGGCTTTGGGTTTTCTAGCTACACACCGGACAAATCTTAGTTTTTCAACTATCTCGCCAGTGGCACTTTTCGGGAAGCGTTTGAACTTAACGAAGTCTGCTTACGGGAAATGTTGTGTTTGTTAAGTTCGTTGGCGCGGCTTCTTTGTTGTTGAAATTCATGAATGCCTGAATTCGTTTTGTGTGCTTTGTCGTTGGCTTTTTCGATAGAATTCTTTGCAAATTACCATGATTAGTAATGGGGATTTCCTCGGTCATTTCTTCTTTGCCAAGCGCATTTCGTGGATTGGGTTTTAATTTCACAGCTGTCCGTTTTACTTTGCCGCTTGAAAGCAATAATGTGTTTCAAATTAGGCATTTTGGTGTAATTTGCTAGCGAAAGTGCAGCAGCTAACTAGGCGTTTAAGACGGATTCCCAACGCTTGGGAGTTTCGGTTCTAAGTTGAGTTTTGTGTTTAAGGTGCAATGGTTTAGGATTGTGGTCGCGTTGCTCACCACTTAACGCAGCGTTATGATTCACCCGGATTCAGTAAAACATCTTGATATCTCGGTAAAAATTTTCATGCGCGCCTAGGGCGATGAGTTCAAGAGTTACCGTCCCATCTTGATAGCTATAGCCAAGAAGAGTGAGTTGCTTAACCATTTTGAATTTATAAACACGGAGAAAGGACAAATCTCCTTTTTTCTGCTCGCCTAAAAGCGGATCTTCGATAAGTGCTTTGACCGCATTGTCCAGATCCACTTTCTGATTTTGGTGGAGTTTTTTAACGGTTTTCTTGAATGATGGCGTTTGAAGAACCTGTGTAATATTAGTCAAAGTTGTATGCCTCAAGTTTTCCGGCTTCTTTTTCAGCTTTAGCTATAATGGCTTGTCGAACAAATTCATAAGGTAAATCTGGGTTATCTTCCATCATTTCCCCAATTTTAGCCCAGTGTTCAATTTGTTTTGGTGTAGTGCGATTCAATGCTTTGGCCATGATAGCGGCTTTATCTACGAGGTCTTGATCAAGGCGTATGCTAGCGGTAGACATAATGTGCTCCTTCATTTAAAGTTTTAATAATTGTAGCGTGGCGCTACGAAGGTAGCAAGATGAATCATAACAAACGGTTCAAGAGGGCGTTATGGCTATCAAGTTGAGTTCATCATTAATGTCGGTAAATTGGTTTAAATTGGAGTACTATTCTGCGATTAAACTCGCTGAAGAACTCGATGACAATCCCAATTAAAAATGTATCAAATCCGGAAATATCGTGCTCAAACTGCCATGCTTGTTGTTGCCGTTTGGAGGTTATGATCATTACCAATACAGGTGTACCAGAGCAGCATATTGCATTCGATGAATGGGGTGGAGAAACGATGCTGCGTTTGTCAGATGGTTGGTGTTCAGCTCTAGATCGTGAAACGTTCATGTGCACAATTTACGAAAATCGCCCTTGGATTTGTCGAGAATTCGAAATGGGCTCTTACGAATGTCGAGATGAACGGATAGACCTTTCTTAAAGTTTTACCCTTTAAATCAGTGAGTTGTTAGCCATAACAAACGCTTCAAGAGGGGCAGCCAACGCGTGGCATTTTTACTATGCGTTGGTTTTGGTGATTACGGCGTTATGCGGAAAGTTAGTAGTAGCGTTGGCTGCCCCTTAAGCGGGCGTTAGGCAAAGTGAGTTTTTATCAGCTAAATCGAGTTGGAATTGAACGGTAAACTCCATGTTTTCTGGTTTAAGTTAAGCGATAAATAGTCATCACATATTTGTTGTTTCTTGATCGCGTTGGGTTGCTT
>NZ_CAWNIB010000223.1:0-2437 GCF_963874405.1 Vibrio sp. V08_P9A1T1 | reverse complement strand
GGTTGGTGATGGGGTTGGTGGTCTTCGTCGCACTATTTAACACCTTAACCATGTCGGTCACGGAGAGAACACGTGAAATCGGAACGCTGTCGGCGCTTGGCACTTACCCAAATGAAATCGTCGCCAGCTTCATACGCGAAGCCGTACTGCTAGCCATTTTAGGCTCGCTGGTGGGTGCGGCGTTCAATGCCCTAACAAGCGTGTTATTGATGGTAGTCGATGTGCAAATGCCACCACCACCGGGACGCACGGAAGGGTATCCTTTACATATTTATTTTTCATGGGAATTGGTTCTGCTGAGTGCGTTTGGCGTACTCAGCATTTGTATTGCAGCGGCTTGGTTGTCGGCACGCAAAGGAGTCAACAAGCCAATCACGGAGGCACTGGCTTATGTATAAATGGATGATGTTATTACTGATCACGCTTAGCGGTGGCTACTCGGCCGCTGGCTGGGCGGCGCTGGATGCAGGGCAAATGACCAAAAACGCCGACCAATATCGCCTTGGTTACAGCGCGGCCAAAGTCGTCTCCTTGGTGTCGCTTTATGAACGTGGTGAGCTCGATAAAACGCGTCAATATCACGTGTATACCAAAGCCAATCGCGACTCGTTAGTGGTGTTCAAATCCTCCGTTGAAGCGGGGCAAAAAATGCTGATGCTCGATGAAAACTACTGGTTGTTGATGCCCAAAAGCCGCCGCCCTATTCGTATTACGCCAATGCAAAAACTGCTTGGTGAGGCTTCGGTGGGCGATATTTCAACACTGACGTGGAGCGAGGATTACCAAAGTCAATTGATGGGTGAAGAGCAGATAGAAACACCCAATGGTCAACCTTACCTGACGCATAAGCTGTCATTACTGGCTGTCACAGAAGGGGCGAACTACCAGCAAATTATCTTATGGTTGGATAAAGAGAACGATTTCCCAATCAAAGCTTCTTTGTATTTACGCTCTGGAAAACTGGCCAAGCAGGCTTGGTTTCGCGCTGGTGAAAAAGAGGGACGAATGCGCGTAACCAGTATGACGCTGCTTGATCAAATTCAACCGACCAAAAAAACGGTGGTTGAGTATCAACACATCGAGCCCATGGAGCTAGATGAAAAATATTACAACCCCGCCTATCTGACTCGTAACAGTTTATCGGAGTTATGAGATGAAGCGTGTTGCGTTCGCTTTTTTAACTAGCGTATTGAGCTTAGCTGCGCGGGCAGAAGCCCCCAGTTTTGATTGGGATTGGGTAATGAGCGCATCCACCACGGCGCATCGCGACAGCCTTTTTTTTCCTAGTAATCAAGCGCGCGATACGCAGCAGATTGAGGCGTTATTGGATGTAGAAATGAGGTGGCATGGCTGGCTGGGTCTAGTGGCTATCAAACAAAACGCCCTGTGGAGTAGCGATGCACAGCAGCACGCCGACAGCGAGTTCATTCTACAAGAACTGTTTTGGCAAGGCAGCCTAGTGCTGGCTGATGTGCCGTTTGAGCTGACACTAGGAAAAGTGCGCTTGGATTGGGGAGTGGGCTACGGTTATCGTCCGCTTGATCTCTTTCAGCCTTATCGCCGCAATCCGGTCGGTATTCAGGTAGAAGAGGGGGCCGGAACGCTCTCTGCTTCTTATTATGATCAGCAAGGTGAATGGACGCTTTTTTATACAGATTCCTCTTGGACAGAGCAGCAAGGCAGCGAGTTACAACAAATGACCGAACAACAAGGGGCGGGCGTAAGGCGTTATCAGTTGATGGGCAATGCCGAATGGCAGGCGATTGCTTACTATGATGACGTTCGACGCGGCGTGCTGGGTAGCTCGTTTGTTACTGTGCTCACTGACGCATGGGAAGTGCATGCGTCAGCGCTCTATCAGCGTCATTATTTAGCGTACCAACGGCCCAGCGCATTGGCTCAAGCAGTTTACTCTCAACAACAAGAGATTGAATCGCGCATGGCTCTTGAATCACGAACTCAAGGCTATCAGGCACTGGTGGGTTTCAACTGGTCGGGAAGTGATGGGCAAAGCGTCATTGCAGAATATTGGTTCGACAGTCGCAGTTGGGGAAAAGAGCAGTGGCAACAAGCGCAGACCAACGCGGATTCGGTTCGTTATCAGCATAATCAAGCGTTAGGTTGGTCTTACGCACAAGGCTATAACCACGTGAATCTCGTGCAGCATAATGTGATGTTGCATGCTTCGTTAGATAGCCAAGCTTGGCGTCATTGGGCGTGGAGCCAGAGTATTGAATGGTTGCAAGGCTTAGTGCCGACACTTGATGTGCTGATTGCACCGCAAGATGGCGGCGTGATCGCTACCCAATGGCTCAATTACTCAGTGTACGATTCGGGTACAGCCTCTATCGAAATCGAACTGGCCGCACGTTTTATGACTGGGCCTGCTGACTCTACATATGCAAACTTACCAGATAAGCATATGATTCTATTAAAT
>NZ_CAWNIB010000222.1:0-67101 GCF_963874405.1 Vibrio sp. V08_P9A1T1 | reverse complement strand
ATTTAATTTCTTGGTGGTATATTTGTAACCAACTTCGAAAGCGAAGAAAAAATGCTCAAAGGATGAGTCCGTTTATCGCCTCCATGGAACCGAGAAATCAAATTTATGTTCAATTGATTTTATAAGGTGATAGTTATGAAAGGTTTACCATCAGCAATGTTCTGGACAAACAAGTCTGTTTATACTGGCAACTTTGCTTACCCAACAAGCTTTGGTTATTAAGACTTTAAGCATGTTATTTGAACTGTATGTTCACCCCCTAGATATTGGAATTTTTTTGTAGTCAGTTTGGCTAAAATGATTCGCCGCCACCTCAGATGAGGTGGCGTTTTTTTATCTCAATGTTCAACACTTCCTTTACGGCTACGGCTACGGCTACGGCTCAACGGCAATACGATATGGAAATCCGCTTTTTCTTTTTGAAGAAATGAAGCGCGACTAGGTTCATAAGCCATTAATAAAAGCATATTACAGCCTTAATTCTATCTGGAATTTGTGATCTGATCTCTCTATAATCCACAGCCAATCGATTACGCAACCGTTTACTTTTTACCCTTATAGGACTCGATCATGCTCGAAAGGCTATTTAAACTTAGTGAATATGGCACAAACGTGCGCACTGAGGTTATCGCAGGAATAACGACATTTCTCACGATGGCATACATTATCTTTGTTAACCCTGCGATCTTAGCGGATGCCGGCATGGACCGTGGTGCAGTATTTGTTGCTACGTGTCTTGCGGCGGCTATTGGCTGTTTCATCATGGGCTTTGTCGCCAACTACCCAATTGCGCAGGCTCCGGGTATGGGGTTAAACGCATTTTTTACTTACGCCGTTGTGCTCGGCATGGGATATACATGGCAAGTTGCGCTGGCGGCGGTATTCGTTTCTGGTGTGCTGTTCATTTTTCTTAGTATCTTTAAAATCCGTGAGTGGATCATCGGTTCGATTCCGATGTCATTACGAACGGGGATCTCGGCCGGTATTGGACTTTTTCTTGCCTTTATTGCCCTGAAGAATGCAGGCATTGTGGTTGATAACCCTGCAACTTTGGTTTCTGTCGGCGCAATTACTTCTCTTCCTGCTGTACTCGGTGCGATAGGTTTCTTCCTGACGATTGCTTTGGTTCATCGTGGTTTAAAGGGTGCCGTAATGATCGCGATTCTTGCGGTTACTGGCCTTGGTTTAGTGTTTGGTGACGTTCAGTGGCATGGCATTATGTCGGCACCACCAAGTATTGCGCCAACTTTTTTGCAGCTTGATTTCTCCGCCGTTTTTGAAGTGGGTATGATCTCAGTGGTGTTTGCGTTTCTGTTTGTCGATCTATTTGACACGGCTGGCACCTTAGTTGGCGTGGCGCAAAAGGCAGATTTGATTGGCAAAGATGGTAAAATCCCACGTCTAAATAAAGCATTGCTTGCCGATTCTACTGCTACGTCAGTCGGTGCCCTGCTGGGTACATCAAACACAACCTCTTACATTGAAAGTGTGGCGGGTGTTGCTGCTGGCGGGCGCACAGGGCTGACTGCAGTCGTTGTTGGCATTTTGTTCTTACTTGCATTATTCTTCTCGCCATTAGCTGGAATGATCCCTGCGTACGCTACGTCTGGTGCATTATTTTACGTGGCAATTTTGATGCTTTCTGGTTTGGTCAGTATTGATTGGCGCGATTTAACAGAAGCGGCTCCTGTCGTCGTTACCTGTTTACTAATGCCGCTGACATTCTCTATCGCAGAAGGTATTTCTCTTGGTTTCATTGCTTATGCGGCTATCAAACTATTTAGTGGCAAAGGGCGCAGTGTATCGATGAGTGTGTGGGTGATGTCAGCCATCTTCATCTTTAAGTATATCGCCTCTGCAATGTAATGAACGACACAGATTATTTAAATAATTAGGTTTACAACAATGAGCAATAAATTCGTTATCACTTGGGACAACATGCAGACTTACTGTCGTCAATTGGCAGAAAAACAGATGCCTGCAGAGCAATGGAAAGGTATTTGGGCGGTGAGCCGTGGTGGTCTGGTTCCTGGTGCCATATTGGCGCGTGAATTAGGTATTCGCCATGTCGATACGATTTGCATTTCAAGTTACGATCATGATCACCAGCGTGACATGACAGTGATCAAAGCACCTGAAGGTGACGGCGAAGGTTTCTTAATTGTTGAAGATTTGGTCGATAGTGGTGATACCGCACGTAAGCTACGTGAAATGTATCCTAAAGCGAAATTGATTGCGGTGTGTGCGAAGCCTTCTGGCGTAAGCTTGTTAGATGATTATGTTGTGGATATTGCTCAAGATACGTGGATTGAGCAGCCATGGGATATGACGATTCAATACGCAGAACCGATTAACCGTAAACAAAAGTAATGCTTTTCTTGCGTTTATTTGAAAATGGCCCTTTATCGGGCCATTTTTTTTATTACTATTAGAGCACCGCTCTCAATTGAATCGACTTATGTCTGAATCTAACAGCCAAAATCTTTCTGAAACCTTGTTCCAGAAACACAAGCAAGCTCAAGAAACCTCGGCATTAATTCGCTATATGCCAAGTAGCCAAGAAATTTTGGATCTTAAAAAACAACAAGAAGGGTACGTTTGGTATCGAAATCTCAGGCGTTTACAGTGGATATGGCAAGGTGTTGATCCTGTAGAGCAAGAAGAAGTTCTCGCCCGCATTGCCTCTTCGAAACATTCGCGAACCGAAGCGGATTGGTTAGATACGGTTATGGGCTATCACAGTGGTAACTGGGCATACGAGTGGACTAAGCTGGGGATGCGTCACCAAAAGCGCGCTAATGACAAGCAAGACGAAGAGGCGGCCAATGAACTTTTTTCCGCGTCGCTCTGCTTTAGCATTGCTGGTTATCCGCATCTAAAAAATGATAATTTATCCTTGCAGGCGCAGATACTGTCAAACAGCGCTTATAACGAAGCGGCCAAATTGACTCGTTATGTGATTAAGCAAGTTGAAGTACCCTATAAGAACAAAAAAATAGTCGCTAATTTGCATTTGCCCAATACCGATAGGCCTCATCCGGTCGTTTTGGTTAGCGCCGGTTTAGACAGTTTGCAGACGGATATGTGGCGTTTGTTTAGAGATTATCTCGCGCCTAGAGATATTGCGATGTTAACCATTGATATGCCCTCTATAGGTCATAGCTCCCATTGGCCTTTAACTGAAGATTCTTCATGTCTGCATCAAGCCGTACTCAATGAACTGGAAAGCTTGCCTTGGGTTGATCATCGAAAAGTGGGGCTTGTTGGATTTCGATTTGGTGGTAACTCCATGATCAGGCTCTCTTTTCTAGAGCAAGATAAAATCAAGGCTTGTGTTTCATTAGGTGCACCTATCCACGATATTTTAGCTTCGCCAGAAAAATTGAAAAAAATGCCCAAAATGTATATTGATGTGCTGGCGTCTCGTTTAGGTAAAGACGTGGTGGATATTAATAGCCTTGCTGGGTTGATGCGAGCGTGGTCACTGAAAGTGCAAGGTTTTTTAACCAGTAGGCGAACTAAAGTTCCGATTTTGGCTTTAGGATTAGAAGGTGATCCCATTTCACCCTATTCGGATAATCAATTAGTTGCAATTTTTAGTGAATATGGCAAAGCGAAACAGATAAAAAGCAAAACAATTACACAAGGATATGAGCAATCCCTCGATTTAGCGATAAAGTGGTTAGAAGATGAGCTATTTAGGTGACTTTTCTACTAAATTAGTTAAGCATGATATTGGTATGCGGTAACAAGCATATGATTAATAAAAATAATGATCGTTCTTAACATTGAAATGGAGAGTCAATATGTCAGAAATGACCCACACCCCGACTCATTATCGCTTATTGTCTGCTTTAAAAGCTATTGGACCTTATTTACGAGAAGGCCAATGTCGTGAGGATCACTACTTATTTGATTGCCTTGCGTCTTGCGTTAATGACAAAAAATCCCCAGAGAAACGAGAGTTTTGGGGCTGGTGGCTGGAACTTACTAAGAAAGAATCAGGGTTTGAGGCTAAGTATCATACAGGACGTTACAACTTAGCTGGCGCGTGGGATGCCGACGCAATTCCTAAATCCGTATTTTCTGAAGTCAAACGCACCCAAGAAGAGTTTCATGCCAAACTGGTAGCGAGTCTCTATGAGCGCTTTGAATTGAGTGTTGAGATTGCACAAGATTCCGCTGAATTCGTCTGATTTTCGTTATCCCCTTACCCTCGTGATGAAAAAGGTGCTTTTTAGCACCTTTTCTACTTGTGAATTATTGCTTTGATTGCTAAAACATCAGCTCTTATGTGTTTTCCATTTCAGAAGAAATCATGACAACGAATCAACAAAGCGGAAAAGCGGTGCAACTTCAAACAATCGTTGTGAAGCTAGGAACCAGTGTATTAACCGGTGGTACTTTGGCGTTAGATAGAGCTCATATGGTTGAGCTTGTCCGTCAATGTGCTGAACTGAAAAAGCAAGGCCACTCAGTGGTGATTGTATCGTCGGGCGCAATTGCCGCTGGTCGAGAACACTTAGGTTACCCCGCACTCCCCAACGCAATGGCTAGCAAACAGTTGCTTGCTGCGGTTGGGCAGAGTCAACTGATTCAAGCATGGGAATCTCTTTTTGCTATTTACGGGATTAAAATCGGCCAAATGCTGCTGACTCGGGCCGATCTGGAAGACCGTGAGCGATTTTTGAATGCGCGAGATACCATTAATGCCTTGGTCGAGCACGATATTATTCCCGTCGTCAACGAAAACGATGCAGTGGCAACCAGTGAAATCAAAGTAGGCGACAACGACAATTTGTCAGCTTTAGTTGGTATCTTATGCGGTGCCGATAAACTGCTGCTGCTCACTGACCAAAAAGGGCTCTTCACCGCTGACCCGCGTAAAGATCCTAACGCTGAACTAATTAAAGAAGTTAAAACCATTGATGATACCTTGCGTAAAATCGCTGGGGGCAGTGGTACCACGCTTGGCACCGGAGGTATGGCAACTAAGCTTCAGGCCGCTGATATTGCTCGTCGTGCAGGGATTGAAGTCATTATCGCCGCAGGGCGTGCAAGCAACGTTATTTTTGATTCTTTAAGTGATGCGCCACAAGGCACACGTTTTTTGCCATGTACCGAAGCGTTAGAAAACCGCAAACGCTGGATTTTAGCGGGTCCTGCCGCTTCTGGTGACATTGTCATTGATGGCGGAGCCGTCAACGCTGTAGTCGCGAATGGCAGTAGCTTATTAGCGAAAGGGGTAGTGAATGTCAGTGGTACTTTTGCACGTGGTGAAGTGGCGCGAGTAACCGATAAACAAGGCGTATTAATTGCCCGTGGCATCGCCGCTTATTCCAGCCAAGACTTAGCCAAAATCGCGGGCAAACACAGCAAAGATATCGGAGGCATTTTAGGTTACGATTATGGCTCAGAAGTCATTCATCGCGATGATCTTGTTGTGATCCAAGAATAGTAAGGAAAAGAAAGTGGATTTAACCATAATGGGTAAAGCCGCCAAACAGGCCGCTTTCCAGCTCGCTACCGTTTCAACGACACAAAAAAACAATGCATTAGCGATCATTGCCGATGAACTGGAGGCGCAGAGCGCCGCGATTTTAAAAGCGAATGCCCAAGATATCGAACTGGCCCGCCAAGCCGGGTTGAACGATGCGATGCTTGATCGCCTATTGCTCAATGAATCGCGCCTGCAAGCCATTGCTAATGACGTGCGTAATGTGATTAATCTCAATGACCCTGTCGGTAGTGAAATCGATAGCCGAGTGCTTGAAAACGGATTGTCATTGTCTCGCCGCCGAGTACCGTTAGGTGTGGTGGGCGTTATTTATGAAGCGCGTCCTAATGTGACCATTGATATTGCGGCATTGTGTTTAAAAACGGGTAACGCCAGTATTTTACGGGGAGGGAAAGAGACCTTTTTCTCCAATATGGCGCTAGTCAACGTTATTCAATCGGCGCTAGAAAAAGCGCAACTTCCAGCGGCTGCGGTGCAGTATATTGAAAAACCGGATCGCGAACTGGTTTCACAGCTGCTCAAGCTGGATGAATATGTCGATATGATCATTCCGCGCGGCGGCGCTAGCCTACATAAAATGTGCAAAGAAAACAGCACCATTCCGGTGATTATTGGTGGTTTTGGCATTAGCCATATTTTTGTTGATCAATCGGCGGATCTAGATAAATCAGTCGAGGTGATTGAAAACGCAAAAATTCAGCGCCCTTCTGCGTGCAACGCATTGGATACTTTGCTGGTTCATCAAGCGATTGCGAGTGAATTTTTGGCAAAACTGGTGCTACGACTTAATGATCAAGTGACCTTCGTTGTCGAGCCAAAAGCCCAAGCCTGCATGAGCCATGCGAAACAGTTGAGAGAGGCCGTTGAAGGCGATTTTGACACCGAATGGCTAAGTTACACTTTGGGCGTCAAAGTGGTCGATGACGTGCAGCAAGCGATTGAACATATGCGTGAACACAATGCAAGCCATTCGGATGCTATCATGACAAATGACCTATTTAATGCAGAGCTGTTTATTAATTCCGCGGGCTCTGCTGCAGTGTATGTCAATGCTTCGACGCGTTTTACCGATGGCGCTCAATTTGGTTTAGGCGCTGAAGTGGCCGTTTCGACCCAAAAATTGCACGCTCGCGGGCCGATGGGCTTAGAAGAGTTGACCAGTTACAAGTGGGTTGGCAAAGCCAATTACTTATCACGTCGTTAAGTTCTTTTCGTTATGGATAACGCAAAGTGTGGTTGTTAACAAAATAGAGATTGAAAAGGGGCTGATGCCCCTTTTGCGTTCAACTTGCGTACTAATTCCGGTACACTGATGCTCATTGCTATGGAGGTGATATGCATTGTCCTTTTTGTTCAGAGAACGACACCAAAGTGATTGATTCTCGTCTTGTCGCAGATGGCCATCAAGTGCGCCGTCGCCGTCAATGTTTGGCATGTAATGAACGTTTTACCACGTTTGAATCGGCCGAGCTCTTGATGCCAAGAGTCATCAAATCAAATGGAAATCGTGAACCGTTTAACGAAGATAAAATGGTCGGTGGTATACAGCGAGCATTAGAAAAACGCCCCGTCAGCGCCGATGCGATTGAGCTTGCAATCAGTATGATTAAATCTCAGTTGCGAGCTACTGGTGAGCGAGAAGTCCCAAGTAAAATGATTGGTAACTTGGTGATGGAGCAGCTCAAAGTACTCGATAAAGTCGCTTACATCCGCTTTGCCTCCGTGTATCGCAGTTTTGAAGATATTCGTGAGTTTGGTGAAGAAATAGCGAAGCTGGAAGATTAATCGCTTATGTTTACTCCTTTTGATTATCAAATGATGTCGCGAGCCATTGAGCTTGCCAAAGGTGGCGTTTTTACCACTCAACCTAACCCCAATGTCGGCTGCGTGATCACTCAAGGAGAGCAGATTGTTGGTGAAGGTTTTCATGTTCGTGCTGGTGAGCCGCATGCGGAAGTGCACGCCTTACGCATGGCAAACGAGCAAGCGCAAGGCGCTACCGCTTATGTCACTTTAGAGCCTTGCTCGCATCATGGCCGTACACCGCCTTGCGCTGAAGGCTTGATTAACGCCAAAGTGGCGAAAGTGATTTGCGCAATGCAAGATCCGAATCCTCAAGTCGCTGGGCGTGGTATTCAAATGCTGCGTGACGCTGGGATTGAAGTCGAAGTCGGTTTGTTAGAAGCGGATGCCATCGCGCTCAATCCGGGTTTTATTAAACGCATGACAAGTGGGATGCCCTTTGTCCAATTGAAAATGGCCGCAAGTCTTGATGGACAAACAGCACTCAATAATGGTCAGAGTCAATGGATCACTTCAGCGGCCGCGCGGCGAGATGTGCAAAAATTTCGCGCCAAAGCGGGTGGGATTTTATCGACCAGCAAAACAGTGATTGAAGATGATGCTTCATTGACTGTGCGTTGGGATGAACTGCCTCCATCAGTGCAAGTGAACTACCCACAACATCAGTTACGCCAACCAGTGCGAGTCATTCTTGACAGGCAAAACCAACTCCATGATGGTCTAAAGCTGTATCAACATTCCGGTGAAGTATTGGTGCTTGGCACTGAACATACGTCATTGCTCAATAGCAACCAGACACAATTTGAGTTAGCGGATACCTTAGCTTATTTAGCTGAGCAGTCACAAATGAATCATCTCTGGGTAGAAGCTGGTGCCACACTGGCTCGTTCACTGATCCAAGCCCAATTGGTCGATGAGATCATTTTGTACTTAGCGCCTAAAATCATGGGTAGTGATGGTCGGGGGCTATTTGGTGCTTTGGGGCTATCTTCCATGGCGGATACGCTAGAGTTAATCATCAAAGATGTACGACAAGTTGGGCCGGATATTCGGATCATTGCCGTACCTAAAATAAAAGATAAATAGCATGTTTACAGGAATTATCGAGGCGGTAGGTACACTTGCCGCGATTACACCCAAAGGTGAAGACATCAGTGTGACCGTGAAAGTCGGTCATCTTGATATGAGCGATGTCAAACTTGGTGATAGTATTGCCACAAATGGTGTCTGTTTGACCGTGGTAGATTATAACAGCACTCAATATACAGCGGATCTCTCACTAGAAACGCTCAACAAAACCGGGTTTGCTCACTATCAAGTTGGTGACAAGGTCAACCTAGAAAAAGCCATGTTGCCCACCACTCGTTTTGGTGGACACATTGTTTCTGGGCACGTTGACGGTGTTGGTGAAATCATTGAACGTAATCCCGTTGGTCGTTCGATAGAGTTTTGGGTAGCGATCCCACCGGCATTGAATAAATACGTGGCTGAAAAAGGCTCAATTACAGTAGATGGTATCAGCCTCACTGTGAATGATTTAAGAAAGAATGCCTTTAAGCTGACCATAGTGCCTCACACTTCTGCCGAAACGACCATTGATGCGTTTCATGTTGGGCGTAAAGTGAATTTGGAAGTGGATGTGCTCGCGCGTTATATGGAGCGTTTGCTGCAAAACCAGCAAGATGAAGAGACACCAGAGTCGAAAATTAGCTTAGCATTTTTACAACAAAATGGTTTTGCGTAAACCGCGTATTGTCCCATGCCACCACGGTCGTGGATAAATCTAAGTCAGGGACTGTGCGGAAAATAGTTCAGCGATAGGAAAATAGAGTATGCCAATAAGTACCCCGCAAGAGATCATTGAAGATATTCGCCTTGGGAAAATGGTCATCTTAATGGATGACGAAGATCGTGAGAACGAAGGTGACTTGATCATGGCCGCCGAGCACGTTACTCCTGAAGCGATTAATTTTATGGCTAAATTTGGTCGTGGCCTGATCTGCTTAACCATGACTAAAGCTCGTTGTCAGCGTTTAGGCTTGGCTCCTATGGTGCAGGATAATAATGCTCAATACACCACCAATTTTACCGTCTCGATTGAAGCGGCCGAAGGCGTAACTACCGGCATTTCAGCGGCCGATCGCGCCGTGACGGTACAAGCTGCGGTGGCGAAAGAGGCGAAAGCTTCAGACTTAGTGCAACCTGGTCACATTTTCCCACTAGCTGCACAAGAGGGGGGCGTTTTAACTCGCGCTGGGCATACGGAAGCCGGTTGTGATTTGGCGCGCCTCGCTGGGTTAGAGCCCGCGTCTGTGATCGTCGAAATTTTAAATGATGATGGCACCATGGCGCGTCGCCCTGATCTTGAAGTGTTTGCCGAGCAACATGGTTTAAAACTCGGTACGATTGCTGATCTGATTGAATACCGTAACAATACTGAGACGACCATTGAGCGTGTTGCACAGTGCAAGTTGCCGACAGAATACGGTGAATTTGAACTGATCACTTACCGCGACGTGATTGATAATCAGATCCACTACGCATTGCAAAAAGGCACATTGGATGGTCAAGCGCCATTGGTGCGAGTTCATCTGCACGATACCTTTACCGATTTGCTGCGCAGTGATCGCAATGCTGAACGCAGTTGGACTTTAGATAAAGCGATGCAGCGTATCGGCCAAGAGGGCGGCGTATTGGTCATTTTAGGTAATGAAGAGTCGAGCGACTTATTGATCCACCGCGTTAAAATGTTTGAGCAACAAGACAAAGGCCAAGCGCCTACTTTAGCGAAAAAACAAGGCACTTCACGCCGTGTGGGGATTGGTTCACAAATTCTGGCGGATTTAGGTGTTCGTGATATGCGTTTACTCTCTTCAGCCAATAAAAAGTATCACGCTTTAGGCGGTTTCGGCTTGAATGTGACTGAGTATGTTTGCCAATAATGTCATCTCGTTTTAGCGCTTAGAACCTAAGGTCACATTTAAAAATACACCGTAATAAAACCAATAAAGGAAGCCCAACGCTTCCTTTATTATTTCGCTGATTAGCCGCTTGGTTTGCCGTCTAAGCCGAATTTCCATTAGATATTGCTCACAAAATTGTGCTAGAATCCGGCGATTCTCACTTGTGTATATAGTTAAAGGAAGGCTTATGAAAGTGATCGAGGGTGGTTTCCCCGCACCAAATGCAAAAATTGCTATCGTTATTTCTCGTTTCAACAGTTTTATTAACGAAAGCCTGCTTTCTGGTGCAATCGATACTTTAAAGCGTCACGGACAAGTTAGCGATGACAATATTACTGTTGTTCGCTGCCCTGGTGCTGTCGAATTACCTCTTACTGCTCAACGCGTAGCAAAAACGGGTAAATACGACGCTATCGTGTCTCTTGGCACTGTGATTCGTGGTGGTACGCCACACTTTGATTATGTGTGCAGTGAATGCAATAAAGGTTTGGCGCAAGTGTCTCTGGAATACAGCCTTCCAGTGGCATTTGGTGTTCTAACTGTTGATACCATCGATCAAGCCATTGAACGCGCGGGAACCAAGGCTGGTAACAAAGGTGCAGAAGCTGCACTAAGCGCGCTTGAGATGATTAACGTTCTTTCAGAAATCGATTCCTAATGGGGGCCAGTGTGAAACCAGCCGCACGTCGTAATGCACGTCAATTTGCGCTACAAGCAATTTATTCTTGGCAAATTACAAAAGAAAATGTTGCCACTATCGAAGAGCAATTCCTCTCGGGTGGTAAGTATGATGAAGAAGAGCATCATGCTGCTGAGCCAGCGTTAGCGGCTCCAGAAACCGACGTTGCATATTTCCGTGATCTACTCACGGGTGTAGTGCTAAGCCACACAGAGCTAGATAGCAAATTGCGTCCTTTCGTGTCTCGTCCAATGCAAGACTTAGACATGATGGAATTGGCGTTACTTCGTTTAGCCATGTACGAAATGACTCGTCGCGATGATGTGCCATATAAAGTGGTCATCAATGAGGCGATTGAGTTAGCAAAGGTATTTGCTGCTGAAGATAGCCATAAATTTGTGAATGGCGTGCTTGATAAAGCCGCCCCACATGTACGCAAAAAATAATAAGTCGTTTTAAAATAAAAGGTCAGCATTCGCTGACCTTTTTTATGACGGATCTTTCTCCGCGAAAGCCCTAAGCGATGAGAAATGATGTACATAATAAAAACTCAGGGCAGGGAATTTTTTATGTTCGGTGAATTCAATTTAATCGATACCTATTTCTCTAACCGTCAGTCACAACGTAAAGATGTCTCTCTTGCTCTAGGAGATGATTGTGCATTGGTCAAAGCACCAGAAAATGTTCGGATCGCCATCAGTACCGACACCTTAGTCGCAGGCACTCATTTTTTAACCGATGCGAATCCGGCTTGGGTGGCTCATAAAGCATTGTCATCTAACATCAGTGATTTGGCTGCGATGGGGGCAACGCCTGCTTGGGTATCGCTCGCACTCACTCTACCTAGTGTCGATGAAGCATGGCTAAAACCCTTTTGTGATGCTTTTTTCGAACTTGCGAATTACTACAATATTCAGCTAATTGGTGGGGATACAACCAAAGGACCATTGAGCATTACCTTGACAGTACAAGGTTTTGTGCCACAAGAATTGGCGCTGCTGCGCAGTGGAGCCAAAGTGGGAGATTGGGTTTACGTCACTGGTGAACTCGGTGATAGCCAAGCAGGGCTCGATGTGATTCTTGACCCAAGCTTACGCCATAAACCTTTTGCCCAAGAGCTTGAAAAGCGTCACTATCTCTCAACGCCAAGAATTCTTGCTGGCCAAGCATTGCTTCATTTGGCTTCTTCTGCAATTGATATTTCCGATGGTTTGGTGTCTGATCTCAAGCATATTTTGCATCGTTCAAATGTTGGGGTGAGTTTAGATGTTGGTGCGTTGCCTATTTCGCAAGAGCTGTTGCAGTTTGTGGGCGAGAGACAAATAGCCCAGCAATATGCACTAACCAGCGGTGAAGAGTATGAGTTGTGTTTCACTGTTCCAGAGCATAACCGAGGTTCCATCGAAAGTGCGCTTGCTCATTGCGGTTGTAAGGTGAGTTGCATTGGCCAAATTCGCCCGCAGGGTATTTTTGAGCTTCAGCATCAAGGAAAAAAACTCAATTGGCAGTTAAGCGGCTATGATCATTTTAAGGTGAACGGATGACAAACCCTATCGCATTAATCTCATTAAAGAACCCTTGGCATCTTTTGGCCACGGGTTTTGGCAGTGGCCTATCGCCTATCGTGCCCGGCACAATGGGAACGCTTGCCTCAGTGCCTTTTTATTTACTGTTAGTACAGCTACCTCTCACTGTATATTGTGCTGTGGTTGTGCTGGCTTGCTTGGTGGGCGTGAAAATTTGCCAAGTGACTTCTGACGACATGAAAGTGCATGACCACGGTTCGATTGTGTGGGATGAATTTGCCGGTTTTTGGATAACAATGCTAGTCGTGCCAGTGCTTGAACTGCCTAGTTTAGATTGGAAATGGCTGGTGGCTGGATTCGTGCTGTTTCGCTTTTTCGATATGCTCAAACCGTGGCCGATCAGTTGGTTAGATAAACGAGTGCATGGTGGTTTGGGGATTATGCTCGATGATATCGTGGCAGGTGTTGTATCCGCGATTGCGCTGTATTGGGTCGGCTTTTGGGCGGGTTGGTTATAACATTGTCAGCGTTCAATATTGATTGACGGCTTAGACTTAGCAACAAAAAAGGTTCCTTTGGGAACCTTTTTTGTCAGTGAAGAGTTATCTGAAACAGGGTTATTCGATGCTCTGGGTATCTAAAGTTACTTTACCGTCTTGAGACTATTTTAGCTTCTCTAAGTCAGCTTCAATTTCAGCGATTTTGCTCGTGACCACTTTTTCCAAATGGCGCAAGTCAGTCAATATTTTTTGCTTCAGATCGAGATCACTCATAGGAACCGGCTTAGTGATTTTATTTAGTTCATCAATCACCAAGGTTAAATTACGGTTGATCTCCGTCACCTCTTTGTATTGATGGCTGCCGCTATCGACCAATACATTTTTTACTTGTCGAGGGTATTTAAATTTCACGCTTTTAGCGAACAGCTCGCCTTTCTGCTTATGAAAGTAAATCTTCAACACATCTTTATGGGCTTCTTGACGAAGTGAATAGCGCTCAATCTGTTTAGGATCTTGAATGCCTAAACCGGTGAGGTAGGGATACATAGGCAACCTCTATTGTATTTTGTGACACATCAATGAACCATTTCAATGTAGCAGTCCATGCTCGCCCGAGATAGTTCATCGTGATATCAATGGTTCAAGTTGTGGACCAGATCGCTTTCCTTTTCCGTTTAATTTGGCGCGAGTTCAGAAACATTTTTAATCAGCATTTCACGTAACGTGCACTCTTCTTCTTCACTCAATTTTCCGCCTTGCGAACCGGTGAGAATAAACAAGTCTTCTGCTCGTTCGCCAATGGTGGTGATTTTTGCACCATGCAGGTTAATGTTTAAGTCAGCAAATGTGGCTCCGACCGTTGCCAGCAGTCCCGGAGTATCAAGTGCGACTAATTCCATTAAGGTTCGTTTATTGCTTTTGGTGGGTAAAAAATCGACTTTAGTTTTGACTTTAAAATGTTGCAAGTTACGTGGTGTGCGGCGCAATTTCAGTTTGTTCTGCCAACCCGTTTCTAGCCCACTGAGTAGGTGTTTGATCAACGATGGGTGACACTCTTCGTCAATTGCATGGCCGTTTTGATCCAGTACCATGAAGGTATCAAGGACGTAGCCATCTTTACTCGACATGATCTGCGCATCATGAACATTGAGATTTCGACGGTCCAGTTCAGCAACCACAGTCGCAAAGAGGGCGGGTTGATCTTTAGTGTAAACAAACAATTCAGTGCCGCCACGAGTGGCTTTTTTGCTCATTAGGATCAGCGGTTGGCTTGGGTCGCTATGTTTGAGTAGGTGCTCACAATGCCAAGCGATCTGCTTGTGAGTGTGACGCAAAAAGTAATCCGCTTTAAAGCGTTGCCAAAGCACTTCAATTTCGCGTGCGCTGTAGCCTTCTTTACGAAGCAATGCGGATGCCATTTGTTGGTTGTGGCGAATGCGATCGCGCACATCTACCGGGTTTTCAAGCCCACGCCTAAGTGCCCGCTGTGTTGAGTGATATAGCTCTGCCAGCAAGGTGCGTTTCCAACTGTTCCAAAGCTCAGGGTTGGTAGCGCAGATGTCGGCGACAGTCAGGCAAACAAGATGTTCGAGATACTCTTCATCGCGCACTTTTTTGGCAAATTCGGTAATGACATCTGGGTCGTAAATGTCGCGTCTTTGCGCCGTTACCGACATCAAGAGGTGGTTTTGTACCAGCCAAGAGACTAATTTTGCTTCAGGTTTTGATAAACCGTGTTCAATACAAAAATCATAGGCTTCTACCGCACCGATTTCAGAGTGATCGCCGCCACGCCCTTTGGCAATGTCGTGAAAAATAGCGGCCAGAATCAGCATCTCCTTTTTCTGGAGACGCGGGTAGACTTCGCAACAGATGGGGTGTTTATCGTGATTTTGTGCGTAGCTAAAGGTATTGATGTGTTTGAGAAGACGAATGCAGTGTTCATCGACCGTATAAACATGGAATAGGTCGAACTGCATTTGTCCAACAATTTGGCTCCATTGGGGAAGATAAGCGGCGAGCACGCCTAATTTATGCATCAGGCTGAATGCACGATGTAGTGCGTTAGGGTGACGTACCAATGCCATGAATTTTTCACGCGCTTCGGGAATGGTGTGCAGGAATTTATTGAGCCGCCTTCTGGCTGTACGCAACTGGCGCATGGTTGTGGGTGCGACGCTTTCGATGCTGGAATCATTGGCGATATGAATAAACATATCTAAGATCGTTTCAGGGCGAGCTTGGAAAAGCGCGGGTTTGCGAGCTTCTATTAAGTTGCCACGACGTTGAAAATCATCATCTAAAATTTCTGCCACGGCTTCTTCGCCGTTATTGAGTATGGCTTGATCAAACAGACGCAGGAGCATTTTGTTGAGTTCCGCAACACGACGTAGCGTACGGTAGAACTCTTTCATCATCATCTCGACTGCGCGATTCCCTTCACCCGTAAAGCCCAGATGTTCTGCCACTTGAGCTTGATGAGCAAAAATAAGCCGATTGTCATAGCGTTTTAATTCAATGTGCAGCGCAAAGCGCACGCGCCATAAAAAGTCTTGGCACTCTACTAGCTCACGATATTCAGCATCAGTTAAAAAACCAAAACGACTCATTTCAAGCAGTGATGTTGCACCAAAGTGGCGTCTAGCCACCCAGCTTAAAGTATGAATGTCCCTTAAGCCTCCAGGAGTCGATTTGATATCGGGTTCAAGGTTATAAGTGGTGTCATGGTAACGAGCGTGTCGGTCGCGCTGCTCTTGAATTTTGGCGCGGTAAAAGGTTTCGCTTGGCCAAAATGATTCGGAATGAATCAACATCTTGAGTTTATAAAATGTCTCTTCGCTGCCACATAATAACCGAGCTTCTTGTAAGTTTGTCGCGACGGTTAAATCTTCACGGCCAATCTCAGCGCACTGCTGCACGGTACGCACGGCATGGCCCACTTCTAAACGCAAATCCCACAACAGGGTAATGAATTCGCTAATTTTACTGCCGAGTTCAGCGGGTAAAGTATGATTGGAGACGACCAGAATATCGATATCCGAAAGAGGATGAAGTTCACCGCGGCCATAGCCTCCGACGGCCACTAAACTGATGTCTGGAACCTGCGAAAATGAATAATGTTCCCATAACCTGTAGAGCAGTTGGTCCATATATTCAGAGCGGCCTAATACTAGGTCGTTGACCGGATGGTGGTGCAAAAATTGATGTTTCTGATGCTGAGTGAACTGTTCAAGTTGTTGTTTAAGCTCGCCGATAGTGAGTTGTGTGTCAGTAAAGGTGAGGGGAGACTGAAAAGGCATAACGGCAATCCATGCTGGTGATATGTCACAACGTAGACTGACTGTATCAAATCACTGCAGATAAAAAAATATCCCTGCAAGAGGGATATTAATTGATAAGGTTTTGGTTCGATGTAATTAGGCGTTATGCATCAGACGCGGAATGGTTTCTTCTTCACGCAGCGTCAGCACTTCACAGCCAGTGGCGGTAACCAAAATGGTGTGTTCCCACTGCGCTGAGTTTTTGCCATCGGCAGTGTAAACCGTCCAATTGTCTTCATCATCAAGGCGGCAACCAAATTTACCCGCATTAATCATTGGCTCGATAGTGAAAATCATCCCTTCACGCAGTACGGTTCTGTCGCCGTTTTTATAGTGAACCACTTGTGGTTCTTCATGAAATTGAGCGCCAATACCGTGGCCGCAATAATCTTTCACAATCGAAAATTTAAGACGTGGGTTATTTTTATTATTGGTTTTAATGTGTTTTTCGATCGCAGTACCAATTTCACCCAATTGAACTCCGGGTTTGACCTTCTTCATGCCGATATAAAGACACTCTTGCGCAACAAGACATAGGCGCTTATCTGCTGGCGACACTTCACCGACAAAGAACATCTTTGAGGTATCACCGTGGTAGCCATCTTTAATAACCGTGATATCAATGTTCAGAATATCACCCTCTTTCAGTACCGCTGGACGCTGTAATTGCCCATACTGCGTATCTTGAGTTGCCGGAATGCCGTGACAAACAATGTGATTGATAGAGGTACAGATCGATTTAGGAAAACCGTGGTAATTCAATGGTGCTGGAATAGCTTGCTGTACTTCAGTGATGTACTTGTGGCAGATCTGGTCAAGTTCTTCAGTGGTGATGCCCACTTTTACATGCGGTTCAATCATCTCAAGGACATCGGCAGCCAGTTTACCCGCGACGCGCATTTTGGCTATTTCTTCAGCAGTTTTGATTTTTACAGACATCGGCTTTCTCTATGCATTAATTCTTAAGCACTTAACTGTGCGAATGGGCGTTATTCTAGCAGTGCATGGATGAATCGCAAGGGATCCCTGTCGGTAAGTAAGAATTGTTTGCATAACTACAGCTTACCTAAGCCATGATGTGTCGTATTTTTTTCTAGCCAGAGAAGGGCTAAATATGGTATAAAGCGCGCCGGAATCGAAGTGCGTTTTCTTCTGAAATGACGAAGCCCACCTTCCTTTCTAAACACATTATCTTTAAATCACACACATTCCGACACGTGTTCCGGGGTGCTCCAACAATAAAACTATCGGCAACAACCGAATAGATGTTAGGGGTCGGATACATGGGGAGTGTGGAGGCCTAACCCCATAGAGGATTTTTAAATGGCAACTGTATCAATGCGCGACATGCTAAAAGCTGGTGTTCACTTCGGTCACCAGACTCGTTACTGGAACCCAAAAATGAAGCCATTCATTTTTGGTGCTCGTAGCCGTGTTCACATCATCAACTTAGAAAAAACTGTTCCTATGTTCAACGAAGCTCTAGCTGAGCTACAAAAAGTTGGCGAGAAAAAAGGTAAAGTTCTTTTCGTTGGTACTAAACGCGCAGCATCTGAAGCTGTTAAAGAAGCGGCTATCGCAAGCAACCAATTCTACGTTAACAACCGCTGGTTGGGCGGCATGCTAACTAACTGGAAAACTGTTCGTCAGTCAATCAAGCGTCTAAAAGAGCTTGAAATTCAAGCAACAGATGGCACTTTTGATAAGCTAACTAAGAAAGAAGCTCTAATGCGTACTCGTGAAATGGAGAAGCTAGAGAAATCTCTTGGTGGTATCAAAGATATGGGCGGTCTACCTGACGCACTATTCGTTATCGATGCAGATCACGAGCACATTGCAGTTAAAGAAGCAAACAACCTAGGTATCCCAGTTTACGCTGTTGTTGATACTAACTCTAACCCAGATGGCGTTGACTACATTATCCCTGGTAACGACGACGCAATCCGTGCAATCCAGCTTTACCTAAATGCTGTTGCAGAAACGGTTAACGAAGGTCGTAACAAAGATGCAGCTGCACTTGCTGCTGCAAAAGACGGTTTCGTAGAAGCAGAATAATAGCGGCTCTGAGTCACACTTGATTATATGTGTCACACGATTGATGCATTGAACAAGTTATAGTTAGCATCAGGGGCCAAACAATCGGCCCCTGATTTTTACCACCAGAATCAACTGAGGAATAGAGAATGGCAACTGTAACTGCTGCTCTAGTAAAAGAACTGCGCGAGCGTACTGGCGCAGGTATGATGGAATGTAAAAAAGCGCTTGTAGAAGCAAACGCTGACATCGAACTAGCAATTGAAAACATGCGCAAAAGCGGCGCAGCTAAAGCAGCGAAAAAAGCAGGTAACATCGCAGCTGAAGGTACTATCCTAATTAAAGAAGCTGATGGTTTTGCAGCACTTCTAGAAGTGAACTGCCAAACTGACTTCGTAGCAAAAGATTCAAGCTTCCTAGCGTTCGCTAACGAAGTTCTAGCGGTTGCACTTGCTGAGCGTCTAGATATCGCAGCACTTCAAGCTAAATTTGAAGAAGCACGTATTGCTCTTGTTGCTAAAATTGGTGAAAACATCACTATCCGTCGCGTTCATTACATCGAAGGCGCTAAAGTAGGTTCATACCGCCATGGCGACCGTATCGGTGTTGTGGTTGCTGGTGAAGCGGATGAAGAGACCATCAAACACGTAGCAATGCACGTTGCTGCTGCAAAACCTGAGTACGTGAACCCTGAAGATGTACCAGCAGAAGTTGTGGCTAAAGAGCGTGAAATCCAAATCGAAATCGCAATGCAATCTGGCAAGCCAGCAGCAATTGCTGAGAAAATGGTTGAAGGCCGCATGACTAAGTTCACAGGTGAAGTATCACTTACTGGTCAAGCGTTCATCATGGATCCTTCTCAAACTGTTGGCGCAATGCTGAAAGCTAAAGGCGCAACCGTTACTAACTTCGTACGTCTAGAAGTTGGTGAAGGTATTGAGAAAGCTCAAGAACTTAGCTTCGCTGAAGAAGTTGCAATGGTTCAAAAAGGTTAATCCTAGCGATTTTGCCTAAGAAAGAGACCGTAGCCAAGGCTGCGGTCTTTTTACGAATGGCATATTGAGACTAATTGTGATGATTTAGAATTCAGTATTCAGTTTTAAATCATGACTGTTAATTAACAACTCTCTATTTGGAAGGTAAGCTCCATGACTACGAACCCTAAACCAGCCTATCAACGTATCCTGTTAAAACTTAGCGGTGAAGCGCTACAAGGCGAAGAAGGTTTTGGTATTGATCCTGCGGTGTTAGATCGCATGGCACAGGAAGTAAAAGAACTGGTTGAACTGGGTGTTCAAGTGGGTGTTGTCATCGGCGGCGGTAACTTATTCCGTGGCGCAGGTCTTGCTGAAGCGGGCATGAACCGTGTTGTGGGCGACCACATGGGAATGCTGGCAACCGTAATGAATGGTTTGGCGATGCGTGATGCTTTGCACCGTGCTTATGTGAATGCACGGGTGATGTCTGCCATTCCTCTTAAAGGTGTGTGTGACGATTACAATTGGGCCGATGCTATCAGCCAACTACGTCAAGGCCGTGTTGTGATCTTCTCTGCGGGTACTGGTAACCCATTCTTTACAACTGATTCTGCTGCCTGTTTGCGCGGTATTGAAATTGAAGCGGATGTGGTTCTAAAAGCGACAAAAGTAGATGGCGTATTTAGTGCAGACCCAGTGGCAAACCCAGACGCAGAACTGTATGATAAGCTGTCTTATACAACCGTGCTTGAAAAAGAGCTAAAAGTGATGGACTTGGCCGCGTTTACGCTAGCGCGTGACCATAAAATGCCAATCCGCGTATTTAATATGAACAAACCGGGCGCACTACGTCGCGTGGTAATGGGTGAAGCGGAAGGTACACTAATTAGCACCGCTGACTAATCACTCCAAAACAAAAAAACAAGTAGGTGATATTTGTGATTAACGAAATCAAGAAAGACGCTCAAGAGCGTATGGATAAGAGCGTAGATGCCCTGAAAAACAACCTTTCTAAGGTACGTACTGGTCGCGCTCACCCAAGTTTACTCTCCGGCATTTCTGTCGATTACTATGGTGCTTCGACACCGCTGAATCAAATCGCTAACGTTGTAGCTGAAGATGCACGTACTCTCGCGATCACTGTTTTTGATAAAGAGTTGACGCCAAAAGTTGAAAAAGCGATTTTGATGTCTGATTTGGGTCTAAACCCAATGTCTGCAGGTACGGTTATTCGTGTACCACTGCCACCACTGACCGAAGAACGTCGCCGTAATTTGGTGAAAATTGTTCGTGGTGAAGCCGAAGGTGGTCGCGTTGCGGTTCGCAACATTCGTCGTGATGCCAATGGCGACTTAAAAGCTCTACTGAAAGATAAAGAAATCTCTGAAGACGAAGATCATAAAGCGCAAGAAGAGATTCAAAAACTTACCGATGTAGCGATTAAGAGAATTGATGAAGTTCTTGCTGCAAAAGAAAAAGAGTTAATGGAAGTTTAATTCGCTCTTTTTAGCCTTTCTAAAACGCTGTGCTCACAGTGCAGCGTTTTTTTATGCTATTTTGCCCTATCAGTTTGGTAATCAATTAATTTCTTATGCAAAACTCATCCCTCTCATCTGATGTATTACCCCAACACATCGCAATTATTATGGACGGAAATGGCCGTTGGGCTAAAGCACAAGGTAAACCTCGTGTATTTGGCCATAAGAATGGTGTAGCAGCGGTCCGAAGAACGATTTCTACTGCAGCGAAATTGGGTATTAAAGCCGTTACTTTGTTTGCCTTTAGCAGTGAAAATTGGCGGCGTCCGGAAGCTGAAGTGGGCGTGTTGATGGAGTTATTTATTACTGTGCTATCCACAGAAGTAAAAAAGCTGCATAAGAACAATCTGCGTCTTAGGGTCATTGGTGATAAAACACGTTTTAGCTCACGCTTACAAACAAAAATCGCTCAGGCAGAAGAGTTAACCTCATCAAACAGTGGCATGGTCGTTAATATCGCCGCAAACTATGGCGGAAAATGGGATATCACAGAAGCAATGCGCTCTATCGCGCTCAAAGTGGCGAGCGGTGAGCTTTCTCCTGATCAGATTGACGAGACGCTGATTACACAGTCGCTAACGATGTCTGATATTCCTGAAGTGGATTTGCTCATTCGTACCAGCGGTGAATGTCGTATTAGTAATTTTATGTTGTGGCAATTGGCCTATGCAGAGATGTACTTTACGCCGATTTACTGGCCTGAGTTTGGTGAAGAAAGTTTAATTGAAGCAGTGACTTGGTTTGTTAACCGTGAACGCCGTTTTGGCTGCACAGGGGAACAGGTTAAGGCATTGATGGAACAGAAATAAAGGATCCATTAGTTTGAAGCAACGAATTATCACGGCGCTCATATTAGCTCCACTGGTGATGCTGGGCATTTTTGAACTGCCACTCCCCCTATTTATGGCCATTTTGGCCCTTGTGGCGCTCGTCGGTGTATGGGAATGGACGCAGTTTATCGATTCGACATCTAGGTATCTGGCGCTGTTGCCAGCCATTATTATTGGTGGAGCAAGTTACCTACTAATTTCCCCTGATGCCGTTAGCCTAGCCAGCATGAACTCGAATCACTATGTGATATTAAGTGTTGGGGTGGCTTGGTGGCTGTTTTCTAGCTTTTTAGCCATTACCTATCCTAAATCCCGTCCATGGTGGGAAAAATCCAATCTACTTAGGCACCTTTTTGGTGTGCTTACACTACTTCCTTTTTTCTGGAGCGTACTATTTTTACGCGCAGAAGCCTTTTTGAGTGAGCCATACCACGGTGCTAAGTTGGTGCTATTTGTCTGCTTAATTGTTTGGGCTGCAGACAGTGGCGCTTATTTTGCGGGCAAAAGTTTTGGTAAGCACAAAATGGCACCAGCAGTCAGTCCAAATAAAACCATTGAAGGGTTGATTGGTGGCATTATTACGGCATTGATTGTGGCGTGGTTTACTGCTGATTGGTTTGATATCCGGTTTACAAACACGCTGTCGATGGTCGGTATTACATTAGCGACTGTGATTATCTCTGTGCTCGGTGATCTGGTCGAAAGTATGTTTAAGCGCGTTTCAGGAATTAAAGACAGCAGTAATATTATTCCTGGGCATGGCGGCGTTTTGGATCGTATCGATAGCCTGACGGCTGCATTTCCTGTTTTTGCTCTACTGTATTTCATTTTCTAATGCTTGGGTTAAGCTGTCTTACCCCAATCTTAATTCACGGTTGTTGCTATGCGTAAGTTAACGATTCTCGGGGCCACAGGTTCAATTGGGGCAAGCACATTAAAAGTCGTGGCTCAAAATCCCGAACACTTTTCCGTTGTGGCTTTAGCCGCGGGAAATAATGTCAATAAAATGCGTGAGCTATGCCAGCGTTGGCAGCCAGTTTATGCGGTAATGGCAAACCAAAAGGCGGCGGATGAGCTTTTAGCTCAATTGCAGTCATTGAACTTAAAAACAACCGTATTATTTGGTGAAGACGCCATGTGCCACGTCGCCGCATTAGATGAGGTGGATACGGTGATGGCGGCGATTGTTGGTGCAGCAGGTTTGTTACCAACCATGGCCGCGGTAAAGGCGGGCAAGCGTGTTTTGTTGGCAAACAAAGAAGCCTTGGTGATGTCTGGCCAATTGTTTATTGATGCGGTCGAAAAACACGGTGCGGAATTGCTCCCTGTCGATAGCGAACATAACGCGATTTTTCAATGCTTACCCCCTGAAATACAAGGCTCTTTGGGTCGCTGTGATTTACAAGAACATGGTGTGCAACATATTCTGCTCACGGGTTCTGGCGGCCCTTTTCGCTATAGTGATTTATCCACGTTAGCTGATGTTTCACCACAGCAAGCGATTGCTCATCCTAACTGGTCGATGGGGCCGAAAATTTCGGTTGATTCCGCTACCATGATGAACAAAGGTTTGGAATATATTGAAGCTAAGTGGTTGTTTAATGCATCGAAACAGCAATTAAAAGTGTTAATCCACCCACAATCGGTGATCCACTCTATGGTGCAGTACCGCGATGGTTCGGTGCTTGCGCAAATGGGGGAACCCGATATGTCCACGCCAATTGCTTTAACTCTCTCTTATCCAGAACGCATTACTGCGGGTGTTCCGGCACTGGATTTTACCAAATTAAGTAATTTGAGTTTTATGGATGTGGACTACGAGCGTTATCCTTGTTTGGGATTGGCGATTGATGCTTGCTATCAAGGGCAACATGCCACCACCTCTTTAAATGCAGCCAACGAAATAGCTGTTGAAGCTTTTTTAAATAAGCAAATTCGTTTTACCGATATCGCACAAGTTAATGAACGTGTATTGTCAAAAGTGTGTGCAGCACATACTCAGTTACATTGCTATGACTTGGAAAGCTTGTTAGAGCTCGATAGAATGGCGCGCACTATTGCCCAGCAAATCATACAAGAGCATTTATTATGAGTGGTATTTTGTGGAATTTCGTCTCTTTCATCATTGCGTTAGGTATATTGGTTGCTGTGCATGAATTTGGTCATTTTTGGGTAGCACGTCGCTGCGGAATTAAAGTCGAAAAATTTTCCATTGGCTTTGGTAAATCACTTTGGAGCCGAGTAGCCAAAGATGGCACCGAGTACAACCTCTCAATGATTCCTCTCGGCGGCTACGTTAAAATGCTCGATAGCCGTGTTGATGATGTTCCAGCTGAATTAAAACCCTTAGCTTTTGACCAAAAACCATTGTGGAAACGTGTCGCTGTCGTGAGTGCTGGGCCTGCTTTTAACTTTTTCTTCGCCATTTTTGCCTATTGGCTCGTGTTCTTAATTGGTGTCCCAGCGGTAAAACCTGTGATTGGCGAAATTGCTCCGCAATCGATCGCCGCTCAAGCGGGTTTAGAGCCAGGAATGCAGATCAAAGCAGTCTCAGGAGTGAATACCTTAGATTGGGAATCGGTCAATATGGGGCTGATTAGCCATATTGGTGATGAACAATTAACGCTCACCGTCGGAACCAATAATGAAATTGGTGTGGATGAAATCAAAACATTAGATATCCGTTCTTGGAACTTTAACCCAGAAACAGAGTCTGCTATGGGAGCGTTAGGTTTTAAACCATTTGTTCCTGAAATATCGCTGACGCTAACCAATGTTTCTCAAGGCAGCGCCGGAGAGAAGGCCGGGTTAGAAGTTGGCGACACCTTGATCGAAGCCAACGGTGCGAAGATAAACCATTGGCAGCAAGTTGTGGAGTTGATACAAAGCCATCCCAATCAGCCAGTTTCATTGGTTGTTGTGCGTGATGAACAACGCTTGACTATCGAGCTTACGCCTGACGTTCGTGAGTTACCGCAAGGCAAAACGATAGGTTTTGCGGGAATCGCTCCTAAAGTCGCAGAATGGCCGGAAAGTTATCGATTTGAGCTGCAATATGGTGTATTTGAATCAGTCGGAAAAGCGGTTGAAAAAACACAGCAAGTGATCAACTTAACCGTCAGCATGTTGAAAAAACTGGTGGTCGGTGATGTGGGGTTGAATAATCTGAGTGGGCCAATTTCGATTGCCAAAGGAGCTGGAACTACCGCTGACTATGGTTTGGTCTATTTCTTGGGTTTTCTGGCTCTGATTAGTGTCAACTTAGGCATTATCAATCTAGTACCACTGCCAATGTTAGATGGCGGACACTTACTGTTTTTTGCAATTGAAGCCGTTATTCGTCGTCCTGTCCCAGAGAAGATTCAAGAAATGGGATACCGAATTGGTGGGGCGATCATCTTTTCTTTGATGGCTGTGGCAATATTTAATGATTTTAGTCGCCTGTGATTTGTAACCATTAGGCAGAAGTTGTAGCAAGGAATAACAAGAATAAATATGGCAATGAAACAGATCCTTTTCGCGACACTATTGGCAACCAGCCTCTCAGCACATAGTGCCGAGAATTTCGTAGTGCAGGATATTCAAATTGAAGGGCTTCAACGCGTTGCGCTCGGCGCCGCATTGCTTAAAATGCCCGTTCGAATTGGCGATACCGTTGATGCACAAGATGTCGCGGATATTATCAAAGCACTTTACACTTCGGGCAACTTTGAAGACATCAAAGTATTACGAGACAACAACGTTCTGATCGTTCAGGTTAAAGAACGTCCAACCATTGCAAGTGTTTCCTTCTCTGGAAATAAAGCGATCAAAGAAGAGCAGTTGCAGCAGAATCTTGATGCATCCAATATCCGCATCGGTGAGGCGCTTGATCGTACGACCTTGAGCAACATTGAAAAGGGGTTGGAAGATTTTTACTACAGCGTGGGTAAGTACAACGCGACCGTAAAAGCGGTGGTGACACCTTTACCTCGCAACCGTGCTGACCTTAAATTTGTGTTCAGTGAAGGGGTTTCTGCGAAAATCCAGCAAATCAACTTTATTGGCAATGAAGTGTTTAGTGACCAAGATTTACTGTCACGCTTCAATTTGAATGTCGATGTGGCGTGGTGGAATTTCCTCTCTGATGATAAATACCAAAAGCAGGTCTTAGCCGCTGATATTGAAGCTTTGCGCTCTTTCTACCTCGACCGTGGCTACTTAAAGTTTCAAGTCGATTCCACACAAGTTGCTATTTCTCCTGATAAAAAAGGCGTTTATATCACTTTAGGCATTAGCGAAGGTCAGCCTTATAAAATCAAAGACGTTAAATTCCGCGGAGAGCTGATTGGCAAAGAGGCTGAATTTACCGCTTTGATCCCGTTTGAAGCCGAGGAAACCTATAACGGCTCACTGGTGACCAAGCTTGAAGAAGATGTAAAACGAGTATTGGGTGAAGCTGGCTATGCTTATCCTCAAGTTCGAACCATCCCAGAATTTAATGATGAAACGCAAGAAGTTTCCTTGGTTGTTCATGTGGAAGCGGGTAAGCGTATCTATGTCCGTGATATTCGCTTTGTCGGTAATAACTCAACCAAAGATGAAGTTTTGCGCCGCGAAATGCGTCAAATGGAAGGCAGTTGGCTGAGCTCTAAAGCGATTGATACGGGTAAGAGCCGTTTGAACCGTCTTGGCTTCTTTGAAACAGTGGATGTGCAAACCGTACGTGTACCTGGTAGTGAAGACCAAGTCGATCTGGTGTACAACGTGAAAGAGGCCAACTCAGGTAGTGTTAACTTTGGTGTCGGTTATGGTACAGAATCAGGCGTGAGTTTTCAGGTTGGTTTACAACAAGACAACTTCATTGGTTCAGGTAATCGAGTTGGCATCAATGCCATGATGAACGACTATCAAAAGAACATCAGTTTAGATTACCGTGATCCCTATTGGAACCTTGATGGTGTCAGTTTGGGTGGTAAGATTTTCTATAACCAGTTTGAGGCTTCTGAAGCTGGTATTGTTGATTATACCAATGAAAGTTACGGCACAAGTTTAACGTGGGGTTTCCCATTTGACGAATTAAACCGTTTTGACCTCGGTATCGGTTATACGCACAACAAGATCGGTAATATCGATGAGTATGTGCAAGTTAGTCAATTCTTACAGTCTCAAGCGAGTAACCGTAGCGATGATGGCAGTTTGATCACCAATGACTTTGACGTCAACATCTCATGGACGCGCAATAATTTAAACCGAACCATTTTCCCAACGGCGGGGAATCACCAACGCGCTTTCTACAAGATGACCGTGCCGGGTTCAGACGTAAAGTATTTCAAAGCGCAGTACGATGTCCGCCAGTATTTCCCATTAACCAAAAAACATGAGTTTTCACTCTTGCTAAGAGGACGCTTAGGGTATGGTAATGGTTACGGGAAAACGGATGGTAACGATAACTTGTTCCCATTCTATGAAAACTATTATGCAGGTGGTTTTACCACTTTGCGTGGTTTTGGATCTAACTCGGCTGGACCGAAAGCGATTTATAACGATGCGACAGGCTGTAATGGCAATAATGGTGGCAACAACCGCTGCTATAGCGCAACAGATGACTCTGTCGGTGGTAACGCGGTCGCGCTGGCCAGCGTAGAGCTGATTGTACCGACGCCATTTGCCTCTGATGAAACTCGTAGCCAAATTCGCACCAGCATCTTCTTCGATATGGCCAGCGTTTGGGATACAGAGTTCGATTACAAAGATGGGAAACTCGGTTATGGTGATCAGTATTATTACGATTACTCAGATCCAATGAATTACCGTTCCTCTTATGGTGCGGCACTACAGTGGATGTCACCTATGGGGCCATTGGTATTTTCAATTGCCAAACCTATTAAAATTTATGAAGGTGATAATGAAGAGTTCTTCACTTTCACGATCGGCAGAACATTCTAATTAGAGGAAAGTATTTTGAAAAAAGCGATTCAAGCGGCAGGATTGGGCCTAGTTGTACTGAGTTCATCATTTTTTGCGCAAGCCGCTGAGGCGGCGCAGAAAGTAGGTTACATTAATACCGCGCAAGTATTCCAAGCATTACCTCAACGAGAAGTTGTGCTGCAAAAATTACAAGAAGAGTTTAAAGATAAAGGGGCAGAGCTACAGTCAATTCAAGCTGAAGCAAAAACCAAAATTGAAAAACTTAAACGTGATGGCGAACTGCTAGGTCAAGATGAGATCGAGAAGCTGCGTATTGAAATTGGTCAATTAGACAGCAAGTACAAAATCAAAGCGCAAGCGTTAGAGCAAGCCTCAGCGCGTCGTGAGAGTGAAGAGAAGCAAAAACTCTTCATGGTGATTCAAGACGCTGTGAAGAAAGTTGCGGAAAAAGAAGGTTATGACATCGTTGTTGACGTGCAAGCTATGCAATATGGTAAGCCGGACTACAACCTATCAGAGAAAGTAATTAAACAACTAAAATAATATTATTATGGCAAAACTGACTTTAGCCGAATTGGCAACCATCACCGGGGGAGAGCTGTTTGGTGATGGCTCTGCGACAGTTTCCGCTGTCGCACCTATGGATAAGGCGCAGGAAGGTTACGTAACTTTCCTCTCTAATCCCAAATATAACAAACACCTTGGTCAATGCCGCGCAACGGTGATTATGGTCAAGGCTAGTGAACGTGAATTGTGTACAACCAATGTATTGGTCGTCGCTGATCCATACGTTGCTTTTGCAAAGGTGGCGCAAGCGCTGGACACGACACCGCGACCTGCGAGTGATATCAGCTCTTCTGCGGTCGTTGCACCGGATGCCCAGCTAGGGCAGAACGTTTCTATTGGTGCAAACGCGGTCATTGAGACGGGCGTGCAACTGGGCGATAACGTCTCCATTGGTGCCGGCTGTTTCATCGGTAAAAACGCCAAAATTGGCGCTAACACCCAGTTGTGGGCAAATGTCAGCGTTTACCACGAAGTGGAAATTGGCTCGGCGTGCCTTATTCAGTCAGGTGCCGTGATTGGTTCTGATGGTTTTGGCTATGCCAATGAGAAAGGTGAGTGGATTAAAATTCCGCAAATTGGCACAGTCCGGATCGGTAATCGAGTTGAAATCGGTGCCTGCACGACAATTGATCGTGGCGCATTAGATGACACGATTATTGAAGATAACGTCATTCTCGATAACCAATTACAGATAGCACATAACGTCTGTATTGGCTATGGCACTGCAATTGCTGGCGGTACCATCATTGCTGGCAGCACCCACATAGGTAAATATTGCATTATTGGTGGCGGTGCGGTGATCAATGGCCATATCGAGATTGTCGATGGGGTCACTATTACTGGCATGGGGATGGTGATGCGTAGCATCACCGAGAAAGGCATGTTCTCTTCTGGTATTCCGTTGCAACCGAACAAAGAATGGCGTAAAACTGCCGCTCGCGTTCACCGTATCGAAGATATGCACAAGCGACTTAAAGCACTTGAAAAGTACTTAGAGCAGGAAGCGGAATCCTAATTCTACTTTTTCCCGATTAGGCTCGCCAATTGCGAGTCTTTTTCGTCTATAATGCCAAATAATTTTTGAAAGTTTTACTGTATAGGAATATGACTTTGACGACTGAAACGAAAACGATGCACATCACTGAAATTCAGAGGCTGCTTCCTCACCGTTACCCATTTCTGTTGATTGACCGTGTAATTGACTTTGAAGAAGGCAAATACCTTGTTGGCTTGAAAAATGTGTCAGTTAATGAACCTCAGTTCACTGGTCATTTTCCGCAGTTACCTATTTTTCCAGGTGTACTGATTTTAGAAGCAATGGCACAAGCAACGGGCCTATTAGCATTCAAAACCTTTGGTGCACCGAAAGATAACGAATTGTATTACTTTGCTAGTATTGATAATGCGAAGTTTCGTAAACCTGTAGGCCCTGGTGACCAACTGATCATCGAAGTGCAGTTCATTAAAGAGCGTCGTGGTATTGCGTTGTTTAATGGCGTAGCGAAAGTTGATGGTGAGGTTGTGTGTTCAGCTGAAATGAAATGTGCTCGTAGAGAGTTTTAATATGATTCATAAAACTGCACAAATCCACCCAAGTGCGGTGGTTGAAGATGGCGCTATCATCGGAGCTAACGTCACTGTTGGTCCATTTACTTACATCACCTCTGGGGTAAGCATTGGCCAAGGTACGGAAGTGATGTCGCATGTGGTCATCAAAGGAAACACCGTCATTGGTGAAGAGAACCGTATTTTCCCTCACGCCGTCATTGGCGAAGAGAACCAAGATAAGAAGTATGGTGGTGAAGATACGCGAGTTGTCATTGGTGATCGCAATGTTATTCGTGAAGCGGTGCAAATTCACCGTGGTACTATGCAAGATAAAACACAAACAGTTGTTGGCAACGACAACCTATTGTGTGTGAATGCCCATATTGCGCACGATGTGATTGTTGGTAATCATACGCACATTGGTAACAACGCAATTCTTGGCGGCCATGTGACGGTCGGTGACTATGCCGGTGTTATGGCGTTGTCGGCGATTCATCCTTTCTGTAGCGTTGGTGCTTATGCCTATATCGGTGGTTGTTCTGCTGTTGTGCAAGATGTCCCTGCTTACGTGTTAGCACAAGGTAACCATGCTTCACCATTTGGCCTTAACCTTGTTGGTTTGAAGCGAAATGGTTTTGAAAAAGCCGAAATTCGCGCGCTACAAAAAGCGTATAAAGAGATTTACCGATCAGGTAAAACGCAAGCAGAGGTCTTACCTATATTGGTTGAGATGGCGAAAGAGTACCCATCGATTCAGCGTTTTACTGATTTACTAGAAAAAACTGAGCGTGGCATTATTCGTTAGTTCGCCACTGAGTTTTGATTAATATCCGAAGATCGCTACTTGTTTAGCGATCTTTTGTCTTTTTGACGCCGCATAACGGCTGAGCGGATTCTGTTAGGAAACGATATGCACTCACATGAAAATCCCCTAAGAATCGGTATTGTTGCCGGAGAGCTTTCTGGCGATACATTAGGAGAAGGCTTCATTCAAGCCATCAAGCAGCAATACCCCAATGCACAATTTGTCGGTATTGGCGGCCCTAAAATGATTGCTCAAGGTTGTGAATCTTTATTTGATATGGAAGAGCTAGCCGTGATGGGGCTGGTTGAGGTGCTTGGCCGCTTACCGCGTTTACTGAAAGTTAAAGCGCAGTTGGTGAAGTATTTTAAAGCCAATCCGCCGGATGTGTTTGTTGGTATTGATGCACCAGATTTTAATTTACGACTAGAGCTTGATCTCAAAAAAGCGGGCATCAAAACCGTCCACTACGTGAGCCCATCTGTATGGGCATGGCGTCCCAAACGTATTTTTAAAATCGATGCGGCGACCGATTTAGTGTTGGCATTTCTTCCGTTTGAAAAAGCGTTTTACGACAAGTATCAGGTTGCGTGCGAATTTGTCGGCCATACACTGGCCGATGCCATTCCACTGCAACCCGATAAAATCGCCGCTCGTGAACTGTTGAAATTAGAGACAGATAAACAGTGGCTGGCTGTGCTACCCGGTAGCCGAGGGGGAGAAGTCGGTTTAATTGCCAAGCCATTTATTGAAACATGTCGACAAATCAAACAGAAATACCCTGATATTGGTTTTGTTGTAGCTGCCGTCAATCCCAAACGTAAACAGCAGTTTGAAACCATTTGGCAGGAGATCGCCCCTGAGCTCGATTTTGTTATTATTGAAGACACCGCGCGTAATGTCATCACGGCTGCAGATGCTGTGCTGCTTGCCTCTGGCACAGTCGCACTGGAATGCATGTTGCTCAAACGGCCGATGGTGGTGGGATACAAAGTGAACTGGCTCACCGGATGGTTGGTTCAGAAGCTTGCGATAACCGAATTTGTTTCACTGCCCAATATTTTAGCCGGAGAAGAACTGGTTCCTGAGTTCATTCTTGATGAATGCGACCCGCAACATCTGTTTCCTGCGGTCGATAGCATGCTCAGCCGTGATAATTCCTCTTTAATTGAACGTTTTACTGAAATGCATCACTGGATCCGCAAAGGTGCGGATCAACAAGCCGCCAAAGCGGTTTTAAGCTTGATTAACCATTAACCAAACCATTAAGCGATTGAAAAATAACGAGAGGAAAATAGACAAGATGGCAGAACAAACACTGACTCCTTTTGAATACCCTAAGGGCTATGTTTTGATTGCAGGAGTGGATGAAGTTGGTCGAGGTCCATTAGTGGGCGACGTAGTGACTGCCGCAGTAATCTTGGATCCGAATAATCCGATTGAAGGTTTAGCCGACTCGAAAAAGTTATCAGAAAAAAAACGCCTAGCGCTTTTTCCTGAAATTCAACAAAAGGCGCTCGCTTGGTCTGTTGGCCGCTGTTCACCAGCTGAAATTGATGAGCTTAATATTCTTCAAGCGACTATGGTGGCGATGCAACGCGCGATTGCAGGTCTAGCGATTCAACCTGATTTGGCTTTAATTGATGGCAACCGTGTCCCACAATTACCGATGCATGGTATCGCAGTCGTCAAGGGTGATATGCGTGTGGCGCAAATCAGCGCCGCCTCAATCATTGCTAAAGTGGTACGCGATAAAGAGATGGAAGCGCTCGATAAATTGTACCCACAATTTGGCTTTGCTCAACATAAGGGCTATCCAACTAAAGCGCATTTTGCCGCGATCGAACAACATGGCGTCATCGCAGAGCACCGTAAAAGCTTTAAGCCAGTGAAACGCGTGCTGGGAATTGACTAATTGCGGGTGTCAGCCACGAGCAGATTCGCGTAGAATAACCGCCAAATCTTGTACCAAACCTAGCATCTAGGATTTTATTGCATGCCAGAACCAAAGTTTGTCCACCTTCGTGTCCACAGCGACTTTTCTATGATCGATGGCTTGTCCAAAGTGCCACCGCTTGTGAAAAAAGTGGCCGAGATGGGGATGCCTGCCGTAGCGTTGACCGACTTCACGAACTTATGTGGTTTGGTCAAATTTTATGGTACCGCTCATAACTGTGGGGTAAAGCCGATTATCGGTGCAGATTTTGTCATGCAATCCGAGGAGTTTGGTGATGAGCTCACCAAGCTGACGGTTCTAGCGAGTGATAATGTTGGTTACAAAAATCTGACCTTACTGATCTCCGATGCTTATCTACGCGGTCATGTGCAACACCTACCTGTGATTGATAAAGCGTGGCTAGTGAAATATGCCGAAGGCTTGATTGTGCTTTCGGGTGGAAAAAGTGGTGAAATAGGCAAAGCACTGCTTAAAGGTAATCAGGCGTTAGTCGATAAATGTGTCGAGTTTTATCAAACTCATTTTGTCGATCGTTTTTACCTTGAATTGACTCGCACAGGGCGAGCCGACGAAGAGAGCTATCTGCACTTTGCTCTAGAATTAGCTGAAAATAACGATCTGCCCGTCGTTGCAACCAATGAAGTGGTGTTTCTCAGCGAAGAGTTTTTTGAAGCGCATGAAATTCGAGTAGCGATTCATGATGGCTACACCATGGAAGATCCTCGTCGGCCAAAAAATTACAGCCCACAGCAATATTTGCGCTCCGAAGCGGAAATGTGTGAGCTGTTTGCCGACATTCCTGAAGCGCTGCAAAACAGTGTTGAGATTGCCAAACGGTGTAATGTTACCGTCCGTTTGGGGGAATATTTCTTGCCCGCCTTCCCAACGGAAGGAATGAAAGAAACCGAATACTTGGTGATGAAATCACAAGAAGGCCTTGAAGAGCGTCTTGAATTTCTGTTCCCCGATCCTGATGTTCGCGCACAACGTCGCCCTGAATATGATGAACGGCTGCAAATTGAGCTCGAAGTAATTAATAACATGGGATTCCCCGGTTATTTCTTGATTGTGATGGAGTTCATCCAGTGGTCAAAAGATAACGATATTCCGGTGGGACCGGGACGCGGATCGGGTGCGGGTTCATTGGTGGCTTACGCGCTCAAAATTACCGATTTAGATCCACTACAATATGATTTACTTTTCGAACGTTTCTTGAACCCAGAACGGGTCTCAATGCCCGATTTTGACGTCGATTTCTGTATGGATAAACGTGACCAAGTTATTGATCACGTTGCTGAAATGTATGGTCGTGATGCGGTATCACAGATCATCACCTTTGGTACTATGGCTGCCAAAGCGGTCATTCGTGACGTGGGACGCGTGCTTGGTCATCCGTTTGGATTTGTCGACCGCATTTCAAAGCTTATTCCACTAGATCCAGGAATGACACTCGAAAAGGCGTTTAAGGCTGAACCCGCGTTACCTGAGCTGTACAACAATGACGAAGACGTCAAAGAGCTGATTGATAAGTGCCGAATTCTAGAAGGTTGCACGCGTAACGCTGGTAAGCATGCGGGTGGGGTGGTGATCTCCCCAACCACAATTACCGACTTTTCGCCGATTTATGCGGATGCTGAAGGGCATTTCCCCGTTACTCAATTTGATAAGAACGATGTTGAAACCGCAGGCTTAGTCAAGTTTGACTTCTTAGGTCTACGTACCTTAACCATTATCGATTGGGCACTAGGGCTGATTAACCCGCGCTTACAACGAGAAGGCAAAGAGCCCGTTCGTATTGAAGCTATCCCGTTAGAAGACCCAGTTTCATTTCGTGTATTGCAAAATTCTGAAACCACCGCGGTATTCCAGTTAGAATCGCGCGGCATGAAAGATCTGATCAAACGTCTCCAGCCAGACTGCTTCGAAGATATCATTGCACTAGTGGCCCTGTTTCGCCCTGGGCCTTTGCAATCGGGTATGGTGGATAACTTTATCGACCGTAAACATGGCCGAGAGGCGATCTCCTACCCAGATGAAAAATGGCAACATGAGTCATTAAAAGAAATTCTAGACCCAACCTACGGCATCATCTTGTACCAAGAGCAAGTGATGCAGATCGCCCAAGTCCTAGCCGGATACACACTGGGCGGCGCGGATATGCTACGCCGTGCGATGGGTAAGAAAAAGCCAGAAGAGATGGCCAAGCAGCGGGCGATTTTTGAAGAAGGTTCGATAAAAAACGGCGTGGATGGCGAATTGTCGATGAAAATCTTCGACTTAGTAGAAAAATTCGCCGGTTACGGGTTTAACAAATCGCACTCTGCGGCTTATGCTCTGGTTTCTTATCAAACCTTATGGTTAAAAACCCACTACCCAGCCGAATTTATGGCGGCAGTAATGACGGCCGACATGGACAACACCGAAAAGGTGGTTGGCTTAGTGGATGAATGTTTACGCATGAATCTTAAAGTGTTACCACCGGATATTAACGCCGGCTTGTACCGCTTTAACGTCGATGAAAATGGCGCGATTGTCTATGGTATTGGCGCGATCAAAGGTGTGGGTGAAGGGCCGATTGAAGCGATTTTAGAAGCGCGCACAGCAGGCGGCTATTTTAAAGATTTGTTTGATTTTTGCGCCAGAATTGATCTGAAAAAAGTCAATAAGCGTGTGATTGAAAAGCTTATTTATGCGGGTGCTTTGGATCGTTTAGGCCCACACCGTGCTGCCATGATGGCCTCATTAAATGATGCTGTGAAAGCGGCCAGCCAATTCCACCAAGCTGAAGCCTTTGGTCAGGTTGATATGTTTGGTGTATTGACTGATGCGCCAGAAGAAGTAGAACATAAATATACGCAAGTCCCCGAGTGGCCTGAGAAAGTTTGGCTTGAAGGTGAGCGCGATACATTGGGCCTTTATTTGACCGGGCATCCAATAAACGCACATATTAAGGAACTTGCGAAGTACACCAGTTGTCGACTAAAAGATGCCACACCAACGCGACGCGATCAATCCGTCACTTTAGCGGGGTTAGTGATTGCTGCTAAAGTCATGACCACCAAGCGTGGTACGCGGATTGGCATCATGACGTTAGATGATCGTTCAGGACGTATGGAAGTGATGTTATTCTCTGATGCGTTAGAGCGGTATGCAGAGCTGTTAGAAAAAGATAGAATTTTAGTGATTTCTGGACAGGTCAGCTTTGATGACTTCAATGGTGGCCTTAAAATGTCGGCGCGCGAAGTCATGGACTTGGGCAGTGCGCGTGAAAAATATGCCCGTGGCTTGTCGATATCGATTGAACAATCACAGATAGACAGCCAGTTTTTTGAGCGCTTTAGTCAGATCTTAGAGCCTCACCGAGCAGGGACTATACCTGTCAATGTATACTACCAACGCGCAGAGGCGAGAGTGCGACTCACTCTTGGTACGCAGTGGCGTGTAACCCCAAGTGATACATTGTTAGACGAATTGAAACAGCTACTTGGCAAAGATCAGGTAGAACTCGAATTTAACTAAAATTTGGCGTCAAATATGTTGAACGCTGAGTATAAAAGGATCGGTAGATGAGCCTAAATTTTCTAGAATTTGAAAAACCAATTGCTGAACTTGAGGCTAAAATTCAGGCGCTACGCGACGTGTCTCGCCATGGTGGTGATAAGTCCGTTGATCTCGACAAAGAGATCGAACAGCTAGAAAAGAAAAGCTTAGAGCTTAAGAAGAAAATCTTTGGTGATTTAGGGGCATGGCAAGTAGCTCAATTGGCACGCCATCCACAACGCCCTTACACGCTTGATTACATCAACCATGTCTTTACTGAGTTTGACGAGTTGGCTGGTGATCGCGCTTTTGCTGATGACAAAGCGATTGTCGGCGGCATTGCTCGTTTAGAAGGACGTCCGGTGATGGTGATTGGTCACCAAAAAGGACGTGAAACGAGAGAGAAAGTAAGACGTAACTTCGGAATGCCAAAACCAGAAGGCTATCGCAAAGCGCTACGTTTGATGAAAATGGCTGAACGTTTTGGCATGCCTATTATTACCTTCATTGATACCGCAGGTGCTTATCCTGGTGTTGGCGCTGAAGAACGTGGCCAATCTGAAGCGATTGCTACAAACCTAAAAGTGATGTCAGGCTTGAAAGTGCCTGTAATTTGTAATGTTGTTGGTGAAGGTGGCTCTGGTGGTGCTTTGGCGATTGGCGTGGGTGACTACGTGAACATGCTGCAATATTCCACTTACGCGGTAATTTCGCCAGAAGGGTGTGCTTCAATCTTGTGGCGAGATTCAGATAAAGCGCCGCAAGCGGCTGAAGCGATGGGCTTAGTCGCTCCTCGCTTAAAAGAGCTTGAGCTGATTGATGAAATTATCGAAGAACCATTAGGTGGCGCGCATCGCGATCCAATACAAATGGCCGCCAACATGAAAGCAACACTGCTAAAACAGCTTGCTGATTTAGAGCCGCTGAATGAAGAAGCATTATTGGCTCGTCGTTATCAACGTTTGATGAACTACGGCTACTGCTAAACAGCAGAGCGAACAATAAATAAAAAGGGTTGGATTCTGTCCAGCCCTTTTTTATCAGCCCGATTTCAGGACTGGTTTGCTTGGCGCGTTTCAAGGTAAACTGGCATCAATTCCTCTTAGCACTGAAAACCCATGTCTGAACTTTATTCGCTATTTTCACACGTTATCAATCGTCATCGCTTAGCAAGCAGCCAATTAGTCTTGGGTTTTAGTGGTGGCATGGACTCGCGGGTGATGCTTGAACTATTGGCGCAATATCGTGACGAAACCTCCTGTGAGTGCTGTGCTGTTTATGTTCATCATGGATTAAGTCAACATGCCGATGAGTGGGCCAAACAGTGCCAGCGCTGGGCCCAACACGCCGCGATCCCTTTTTTTATTGAACGGGTGCAACTCGATACCGCTAGCGGTGAAAGTGTGGAGTCATTGGCGCGTACGGCGCGTTACCAAGTTTTAGCGAAATACATTAACACTGACGATTTGTTGCTAACTGGACAGCATAGCGATGATCAGATCGAGACATTTTTGCTCGCGTTAAAGCGTGGTAGTGGACCCAAAGGACTCTCTTCGATGGCACAAGCGATGCCATTTGGCGCGGGGAAAATCGTCCGTCCTTTGCTTGCGGCGACTCGCGTACAGATCGAAAGCTTTGCCGTAACCCAGAATTTGGATTGGGTCGAGGACGAAAGCAACCAAGATACCCGTTTTGATCGTAATTTTATCCGCCATCACATCACGCCAGTTCTTACGCAGCGCTGGCCGCATATTCACCAAGCGGTTGCTCGTAGTGCGACATTGTGTGCTCAGCAGCAGGTGTTGCTTGAAGAGCTGCTACAAGAGGCAATGCAAGAGGCAAAAATGCCTGATGGTAGTTTATCAATTACCGCGCTTTCTCATCGCAGCGAATTAGCACGCTATCAATTGCTAAGAATGTGGCTTGCTCAATTGGGGGAGCCAATGCCGACTCAAGAACATTTGGCGATGATTTGGCAACAAGTGGCGTCTGCGCGTATTGATGCGAATCCTCGGCTTAAACTAGGGCAAAGTGAGATCCGCCGCTTTGACCAAAAGCTATATTGCATCCAAACTTATCAAGACATTTCAGATTGGCAGGCGATGATTGTGCCCGATCAATCATTAACCTTGCCTGATGGACTAGGTAATCTGACGTTATCGTCTCATGGTGCTAGCAAGGGAATAGCCTTGCCTGATGATTGCCATCAATTAAGCGTTACGTTTAATCCTGAAGGGCTGGCAGCATGCCCTGTCGGACGAGTGGGAAGTCGAAAGCTAAAAAAATTGTTTCAAGAGTATGGCGTGCCGAGTTGGCTACGACGAAGAACGCCAATATTGATGCATCGGAATCAAGTGGTTGCGATTGCAAATTTATTTGTTGATCGTGACTTCAGTGGGCAAGATTGTGAACTCATCTGGGACAAATGAACGCTTTTCATGCAAAATTCGTATAAAACATACAATGAATATGGACATAAAGGTGGAGCAATGAAAAAAGTCGCGATTGGAATAGTTATGGGTTTTACGTTGTTAGCGGGAAGCGCGTTTGCTGGAGACCCAGCCGCAGGGCAAGCCAAAGCGGCTATCTGCGCGGCGTGTCACGGCGCAGACGGGATTGCCCTTATTCCGGGATATCCAAATCTAAAAGGGCAAAATGAGCAATACCTTATCTCATCAGTTAAAGCCTACAAGAATAAAGAGCGTAATGGTGGTTTAGCCGTCGTAATGCAAGCGCAAGCGGCAATGCTCAGTGATGCCGATATTGAAAACTTAGCGGCCTATTTCGCAAGTCTTAAGTAAATGACAGTGAACGGGTTTCAATCAGCCCAAGCGTTGCTTGGGCTTTTTATTGATTGTTTTTTTTTGCTAGCAGATAATGCCACCAATTGACGAAAGTGTAAGGGATGAACATGAAAAAAATCGAAGCCATTATTAAGCCATTTAAACTTGATGACGTCCGCGAAGCGTTAGCTGAAGTTGGGATCACGGGTATGACTGTTTCTGAAGTAAAAGGATTTGGTCGTCAGAAAGGGCATACTGAATTGTACCGTGGCGCTGAGTACATGGTGGATTTCTTACCTAAAGTGAAGCTTGAAATTGTGGTGACTGACGATGTCGCTGATCGCTGCGTTGACACCATTATTGATACGGCGCAAACGGGAAAAATTGGTGATGGTAAAATTTTTATTACCAATATTGAACGAGTGGTACGAATTCGTACCGGTGAAGAAGACGAAGACGCTATTTAGCCGTACACCGAGAAGAAGGGAGCCAATGGCTCCTTTTTTGTCTCTTTATTAATGCATCCCTACCAATTTTGTTGAACGTTATGAAAAGAAAATATCTGCTTGTTTTGCCGCTGTTGCTGATTACCGCGGCTGTGGTTAGTTTTTTCTCTATTTTTACTATTCCTTCAACGCCGCAATTGTTGACTATTGATGGGAAAAACGCTTCATCTCCACTGATTTGTTACGATAATCCAAACGCTCGCGCAATTGATGTGCGTGGTCAGCTTAATGTACTGGTTTGGAATATCTATAAACAAAATAGAGCAACATGGCAAAGTGAGCTGGATAAATTCAGTCAAGATGCCCAATTGGTGTTGCTACAAGAAGCGAGCATGACCTTGTCATTGAAAGAGTGGATCAGCCAAAAGCAGTGGGGGGGGACGCAAGCGGATGCTTTTCGTATTTTTGGTGAATCAGCCGGAGTGTTAAATCTTGGCAGGCAGATGCCAGTATTAGCGTGTGCTTACACCGAATTAGAGCCTTGGTTGCGCTTACCCAAATCGGCGATTTACGCCCTGTATCGTTTAAGTGATGGTCAGACTCTGGCGGTTGTAAACCTGCATGCAGTGAACTTTACCTATGGAACGCAAGAGTATACCAATCAGCTGGAAGCGTTACTCGTTCAATTAAAAACACATCAAGGGCCGGTGATTGTCGGTGGCGATTTTAATAGCTGGAGTCAAGCAAGAATGGACACATTAACCACTGCATTAAATCGTGTGGGTTTGAAGGAAGTGTTGTTCGAACCCGATCACCGTGTTCAGTTTGTGACGGGCTTGGTGCTTGATCATCTTTTTTATCGTGGTTTAACACTGCTCAATGCAAAAGCGCCCGTAACGGACGCTTCTGATCATAACCCACTATTGGCGAGTTTTAGTTTATAACCACTTTCTAACTGATGGCGATGTACAGCGCCCAAATCAGGTAATAGCCAATCCAAGGCAGCGCCGAAATCACCAGAGCTTGGCCGCGTTCCAGCTCTGTCCATGCGCCCACCGCCGCGTAGCCAAGTACGATGTACCAAGGCAAAAGCAGTGGGAAGGAGCTGGCAAATTGAGACCAATCATTAGTCAGTGGCAACTTAATTAGGCCATTTAAACTATTAAGGTCAGCAGCGTAAGTCATCACGTGGCCATGTTTGAGTAATAAGCTCGCGTAACTGGCGAGATCGCCCAACACGGCTGGGAAAGTGATGACAGCACTTGCGGCAAACCAACGCCAGAAACCGTGCTGATGTTGGCTCTGCTTGGTCGCCAAATTGAACCACAATGCCAACATGAAAATCGTTAGCGTGCGGCCTACCACATCACTGATAATTTCGCTTGCCATCAAGGTGTTGGCATCTAACATTTCAAGCTGAGCGGGGTTGATCATAGCCAACTGCGCCGAGAGCCCAGCTTTTAACCATTCAAGGTTAACCACGTCAAAATAAGCCCCCCAAAATAGAAAGGGACTCAGGATTAAAAAGAGATAAGGTTGCCAACCCCACATGCCGCGTTGATAAAGGGCTAAAAAACAAGACGTGGGGGAACGGAAAATATCCACCAACATGATTAACGGGTTACTGGAAGGATTCATACACTGACCTTAGTGACATCGACGTAGAGCTTGAGTTTTTGACCCGGCTTTAAGTACTTTTGGTTTGCAAGCTCGTTCCATTTTACAATGTCGAGGCTTTTGACTTTAAACTTATTAGCGATGGCGCTGAGTGTATCGCCGCTACGCACTTGATAAAAGACAGTGCGAATGATGGCGCCCTCACTGCTATTTTTCCAAATGACCAGTTTTTGGCCAATCTTCAACGTGTCTCTTGGCCCCATACCGTTCCATTTTGCTAAGGACTGATGGGAAACATTGTGCTGTTTGGCAATGCTCCATAAGCTATCACCTTTGGCTACCGTATGAGACAGCTTATACTGACCACGGGCCATCGCTTGCGTTTTTGCCAAGCGGTTACTGGCACTGAGTGCGTATGCTTTTTCGTCTTTTACGGATGTTGGGATCATTAAATACTGCCCAACGCGAATGACGTTGCCATTGAGATTGTTGGCCGTCTGAATCACTTTGCTGGTGGTATTGTGCTGTTGAGCAATCACACTCAAGCTATCGCCGGATTTTACCTTGTAGCGTACTAACTTCATCCCCTTACCGCGATTCTCTTCAACTTTCTGAGCAAAGCGTTCCACTTTATCTACTGGGATAAGCAGTTGATGAGGTCCCGTCGGCGAGGTCGCCCATTGATTGTAAGCTGGGTTGTAACTTTGCAACTCTTTCACGCTCATTCCGGCGTAATTGGCGGCAATGGCAAGATCAAGCTGTTCTTGAGGGTCGACTAACGTTAACACTGGTTTGTTAGCAATCTCTGGGATTTCAATGCCATATTTTTCTTGATTGGCAACAATATCGGCCAGTGCGAGTAATTTAGGGACGTAGCCTGTGGTTTCATCGGGTAAATCGAGTGAGAAAAAGTCGGTTGGTTTACCAGCCTTGTGATTTTTACGAATCGCGCTAGAGATCCGCCCACCACCGCTATTATAGGCGGCAATCGCATGGCTCCAATCACCATCAAAACGCTTATTTAATGCAGTGAGATAATCCAAAGCCGCATCGGTGGCGGCGTCTACATCTCGTCTTCCGTCATACCAAAAATTTTGCTCTAGGCCATACATCTCTCCCGTGCTCGGCACAAATTGCCACAGCCCCGCAGCGCTACCGTGTGAGTAGGCAAAGGCATCAAACGAGCTTTCAACAATAGGTAAGAGTGCTAACTCAAGTGGTAAGCCGCGCTGCTCAATTTTCTCAGTGATAAGGTAAAGAAATGGCTTTGCTCGCTCGGCAACAGTTTGTAGGTGATTAGGGTGTTTAAGATACCAAGTTCGATAATAATTCACTGATTTATGATCTGGGATATCCATCGACAACTGCATTGCGATGCGCTGCCATACGTCCGCTTGCTCTTGTGGCGTGATCACTTTCGGCGTTGTATTTTTTGCAGATGACGACTTTTGTTTAGCCATCTCTTTTTGTGTCTGAATCTGAGGGCTATTTGCCTCTTTGGCATTTGGCGCTGTTGTTTGGTCTGTTGGCTGAGTGATTTGGCACCCCGCTAACAAGAGCACCATCACCCAGCTAAATTGAAATCGCATCTATCTCAGCCCTTTGACTTAATGGCTGCTGATAATACTTGGCACTTTATTGCTATGACAAGCAGCAAATCGTCAAAATTCGTTCTTCCACTCACGTAACGCGGTAAAAATTGATAGAGGATCGGTTTGTTGAGTACGATTCGCGACGGATTTCATCACACTCTCTTGCTGGGTCCGCAAAAATGGATTGATCCATTTTTCTTGGCGGATCGTGGTCGGTAATGTCGATTTCTGCTGGGCTCGGAGCCGGTTGACGGTATCTCGATACTGTTGAAGTTGGTCATTATCGGGCTCAACGGCTAAAGCAAATGCGACGTTACTTGCGGTATATTCGTGCGCGCAATAGACCTCAGTCTCTTCTGGCAATGCGGCAAGTTTACACAGTGACGTAAACATTTGCTCCATTGTGCCCTCAAAAACACGGCCACACCCTGCGGAGAACAGTACATCGCCACAAAACAGTTTATTGTCACCGACATAGCCAATGTGACCTTTTGTGTGTCCGGCGAGAGCAAGCACCATAAAGATTTCATCGAATAGTTCTAGCTGATCGCCAGCTTCAACCGCGTGCGTTAAGGTAGGAATAGGCTCATGAGCGGGACCAACAACGTTAATGCTGGGAAACTGACGAACCAGTTCTGCAACACCACCAATGTGATCATGGTGATGGTGGGTAATTAATATTGCTTCGAGCGTTAATTGATGCTTCGAGAGGTACTCAAGTACTGGTGCTGCATCACCGGGATCGACCACAGCACAACGCTGATCGCTATTTTGGATCAGCCAGATGTAATTATCATTAAATGCGGGTATGCTTTTGATCTGTAACATGAGTATCTCCAATCACCGAGGTGAAATAGGTTATCGATGAAGCCAGCGCGTAGCGAAAAAAAATTAGATAAGCCTCATTCTTGGTCCCAACTTAAAAATGGCCAGTGGGTTAGTGATTCTATTCAGACTCGGCTTGATGAATGGTGCTCTAAATTATTTGGCTATCATATGCTTAAGCTCGGTGGTTTGAGTTGTGAGCTTGCCAGTTGCAACTGCAATATTCAACACCAAGTTCATCTTGATATTGAAAACCCACTCCATACGGTGATTGCCGATAGCTACGAACTGCCTTTTCTTGAAAAGAGTTTTGATGTGGCTATTTTAGCGCACCAACTGGATTATTGTGGCGATCCGCACCGTATCTTACGCGAAGTTGATCGCGTGATGATGGATGATGGCTACATCATTATTACGGGGTTTAATCCAATCAGTTTTACGGGGATCGCAAGTTTGATGCCTTGGCGAAAACATAACTTACCTTGGAGCGGTCGTATGTTTACCGCTAACCGGATTAAGGATTGGCTGAGTGTCTTGAACTATCAAGTGATTGACTGTGACCAATATGCCCTTTTTCCGATGCAAAAATATCAACCCATGTGGGCGTGGTTGGAAAATGGTATTGGCGACTGGGCCGCTCCATTTGGTAGCCTGTATTTCATCGTAGCGCGCAAACGTACTTATCCCTTGAAACCGATTAAACCTCATTGGCGTTTTAAACGGCGTCTTTCGCCAGTTAGCCTGAACTACCGTTTATCAACTCAGAACCAAGATAAGGCCTGTGACCCTTATTCGGATGCTTGATACCCAATATCGTCTTCGGTTGGGTTTTCTGCTGCATTGCGTGCTAATTCATCGCACATTTCATTTTCACGATGACCCGCATGGCCTTTCACCCAGCGCCAGTCAATGGTGTGGCGGGCGCTTTCTTTATCAAGTGCTTGCCATAAATCGGCATTCTTCACTGGTTTTTTATCCGATGTTTTCCAACCGCGTTTTTTCCAGTTGTGGATCCACTGAGTAATACCTTGACGAACGTATTGGCTGTCTGTGGTGAGAATAACATTACATGGCTCTTTCAGTGTTTGCAGTGCAACCACGGCCGCTAACATTTCCATTCGGTTGTTAGTGGTGAGTCGGTAGCCTTTGGCTAACGTTTTTTCCGTTTCTTTGTAACGAAGGACAACCCCATAACCGCCAGGGCCAGGATTACCTAAGCAAGATCCATCCGTGAAAATTTCCACCTGTTTTGTCATGATTTGATACTATTAGGTTACGCACATTATTGGCATAGTCTGACATACATATCCTTATGAATACTAGCAGCAATTCCCAATCCCAACGTATCGTCGTTCTCGATACGGAAACCACGGGTATGAACCGTGAAGGCGGCCCTCACTATGAAGGACACCGCATTGTTGAAATCGGTGCCGTTGAAATTATCAACCGCAAGCTGACAGGCCGCCACTTCCATGTCTACCTGAAACCCGATCGTGAGATTCAGTTAGAAGCGATCGAAATCCACGGTATTACCGATGAGTTTTTGATGGACAAACCGCAATATCGCGATGTGCATCAAGAGTTTTTAGATTTCATCAAGGGGGCTGAGCTGGTGGCACACAACGCTCCCTTCGACGTCGGTTTTATGGATTACGAGTTTCGCAAGCTCGACGCTAAAATCGGTAAGACGGAGCAGTATTGCAAAGTGACCGATACGCTTGCTATGGCAAAGCGTATTTTCCCCGGCAAACGCAACAATTTGGATATACTTTGTGATCGTTATGGTATCGATAACTCACATCGTACCTTGCACGGTGCATTGCTCGATGCGGAGATATTAGCGGACGTTTATCTGCTGATGACTGGCGGGCAAACCTCGTTACAGTTCAGTGCCGGAACGCGCAGTGATGGCAGTGTGGGAGGAGAGTCAATAAAACGAGCTGTCGCAGGTCGGAAAAAGCTAAAGGTTTTGCAGGCTTGTGCCGATGAATTACAAGCACACCAAGAAAGATTGGATCTAGTCGAAAAGAGCGGAAGCTGTCTTTGGCGTCAGTAGGAGAAAATATGTTGAGGATAATGGCAGCAGTGATTACGCTGATGTGGAGTACAGGCGTTTTTGCGGTGAATTCCTCCTCGATGTCGCTGCTCGACAATCGTTTCCGTGTGGATCCAACCATTTCACAAATTACTTTTGTTGTGTATCGCGAAAAGTCATCCCAACCCGTGGTGCTTGTGCGGCCTGATGGTAAGAAATATTACGCTTGGCAACATAGCGATAATGTGCGTTGGTATCAAGAACCTACAATGGATATTATTTCAATTGATAAGCCAATGCCTGGCCCTTGGCAGGCCATAGGCAAGGTTTCCTCACAAAATAGCATCAAGCTTATTTCTCATCTGCAACTTGATACTGATCTGTTTCCTACGCGCTTATACCTTGGTGAAGTGATAAAATTTACCGCGCGATTAACCTCCGACGGTAAGCCTTTATTGTTGAGAGACTTTCTCGATAGAGTCAACTTAAAAGTGACCTTTACTAAATACGTTGAAAATGAAGAAGATCTGATTAAAGAAGCGCGTCCATTACCGGAAGTGATTGGTGAATTTGCCGATGATGGACGTGGTTTAGATGAACAGCCAGGTGATGGCATTTTCACTGTAGCGCTGCCCATCACTCCAATGCCGGGTAAGTATCGCGTTAGGATCACCTCTGGCAACGGCGTGTTTTTACGCGCCCAAGAGCAAGAGGTGCTGGTTTACCCAGCTCCAGTATCAACCACCTTTATCCAATCTCGTGTTGATGGTGCGCCACATCAAATTGTTTTTTCGGGTGAGCAAGGAATGATAGCCCCAGGCTCCATCGTTGCCCATGTCGAACATGCGAATATTTATGATGATATCTTTATTACTGAGGGGCAGTCAGAAAAAGAGGCGCTAAAGTTAAGTTTAGAAATTCCATACAATGGAAACAACGGTAACTATCGTTGGTCTGGAAAGTTGTATGCGACAGAGCTTGCCAGCCAGCGTCCACTTTACTTCCCGCTTGCTGAGCATACTTACAGCGTGGTTGATGATGTCAACATTGAGGAGACTCGCCGCTTACAGATTGAAGAAGAAATCCAGCAGCGTAAGCTTGAACAAGAGCAGTTGATTATTCAGATGAGAGAGGAAGCAACGAGCCGCAGTATTATGTTCATTGTTATTGGTAATATTGGTGCGATATTGATTGGGCTTTTGGCGTGGTTTGTGATGCGTAAGATTAAAGCGAAAAAGGCGTTGCAACCCGAATTACAGTTGAATATGCCGAAGAAATAACAAGGGATGTTGCCGAGTTGGCAACCTCTTGATTCTGTATTCCAGTCATAAAAAAGGGCGTTTAAAACGCCCTTTGACATTCAATAGATTGACTTACGCAACATCATTCATTGCCGGATATTGAGGCTTTGCGGCCAGTTCCTGTGGCGCAAAATCATCGACATTAATGGTATACAAACGATGAGCCTCAGCTTCCGTTAATAGCTGTGCTTCTTGTTCGGTTAGAATTTTTTGTTGTAAGCCAATGGCGGCCACTTCATCTAAACGCAAGAATGGACGGCGTTGATTGGTGACGCTGCACACTTTATCGAACAAAGGCTCTGCACGTAAAATGATTTCCAGTGCTTGTTCAATCTTACCCGCCGCATTATGCGCCGTTGGGGCGAGATATTGGTTGCGACCAATGCGTGAACGAGTTTCACTCGGTGTTTGCAGGATCTGCGCAACTTGGCTATCTAATTTATCACTAGGTGCTTTGCGTACTCGACCAATCGGCATCAACAATATACGAAGTACCTTACCAATCGCTTTATTCGGGAAGTTGGCTAAGAATTCATCAATGGCGACTTCCGTCTGCTTCAAACTGTCTTGCAGACCCCAATGAACCAAAGGAAGATCCTCCACGGGACGACCATCATTTTCAAAACGCTTAAGTGTGGCAGAACTGAGGTAGAGTTGGCTCAAAATATCGCCAAGGCGTGCTGACAAACGCTCTTTACGTTTGAGAGAGCCTCCCAATACAGCCATCGAAATATCAGAAAGCAGTGCTAAGTTAGCGCTGTAACGGTTTAGTTGTTGATAGTAGCGTTTGGTTGCATCATTAGTCGGTGCAGATGAACCCAAACCATCGGTAACACCAAACCAAATACTGCGCACAAGATTACTCATGGTGAAGCTGACGTGACCTGCAAGAGCGGCGTCAAATTTCTCAACGGCATCAGAATCTTGTGAATAAGCGGCGTTCATTTCTTCTAAAACATAAGGATGACAACGGATAGCGCCTTGACCAAAGATGATCATTGAGCGAGTCAGAATATTGGCCCCTTCGACGGTTACGGCAATCGGTGCACCTTGGTAGCTGCGAGCTAAAAAGTTAGCAGGACCAATACAAATGCCTTTCCCGCCCACGATATCCATTGCATCAATAATGCTGCGTTGACCACGGTGGGTACAGTGGTATTTGACTATAGCGGAAATGACCGAGGGTTTTTCGCCCAGATCAATACCAGCTACGGTTAAATTGCTCGCCGCATCCATCACATAAGCGTTACCACCTAAACGTGCTAATGGCTCTTCGACACCTTCCATATGGCCAATTGGTTGCTTAAATTGACGACGAATCCGAGCGTAAGCTCCTGTTGCTAGCGCCGCAGTTTTAATTCCGCCCGTCGAGTTAGAAGGTAACGTAATGCCACGTCCAACCGATAAACACTCTACAAGCATACGCCAGCCTTGTCCTGCCATGCTTGGTCCGCCAATAATGAAATCAAGCGGCACAAATAAGTCGTTAGCACGTGTCGGACCATTTTGGAATGGAACGTTCAATGGCATGTGGCGATTGCCAATTTCAACTCCTTTTAAGTGGGTTGGGATGAGCGCACAAGTGATGCCAAGCTCTGTTTTATCCCCAAGTAAGCCGTCAGGATCGCGCAGTTTGAATGCTAGGCCTAATACGGTTGCAACCGGGGCGAGCGTGATGTAGCGCTTGTTCCACGTTAGGCGCATCCCTAACACTTCTTTTCCTTCCCATTTCCCTTTACATACCACGCCAAAATCAGGAATTGAACCTGCATCGGAACCTGCTTCTGGGCTGGTTAATGCAAAGCAGGGAATCTCTTTACCTTCCGCTAAACGTGGCAGGTAATGGTTTTTCTGATCTTCAGTACCATAATGTTGTAAAAGTTCGCCCGGGCCTAAAGAGTTCGGTACACCAACGGTGGATGAAAGCACTCCAGATACACCCGTTAGCTTTTGTAGCACAATGGATTGTGCATAAGCTGAAAACTCCAAGCCGCCGTATTGTTTTTTAATGATCATGGCGAAGAATTTATGATCTTTTAAATATTGCCAAACCTCAGGAGGTAAGTCGGCTAATTCATGCGTAACTTGATAATCGCTAACCATGGCACACACTTCGTTGACTGGTCCATCAATAAAGGCTTGCTCTTGTGCACTTAATGTCGGCGCTGCAATTTTGTGTAGTTTGTTCCAGTTCGGTTTGCCTTTAAACAGTTCAGCTTCCCACCAAACGGTTCCTGCATCTAATGCCTCTTTTTCGGTTTGTGACATTGCTGGCAGCACTTTTTTGAACAGTGTTAATGCTTTTTCGCTAATCACGCTTTGACGGATAGAGGGAACGGCTAATAAAGCGATAGCCGCTAAATACAGCAACCATCCAATCACCCCGGTGTAATCCAGCAGGGTAAGAACCACCATGGTTACCGTTAGCGCAACTAATGCGCTAAAAAGTGACATTCTGTGGTAGAGGCACACACCGAACACGGTGAGAAAACCAAGTATAGAGAGCAAGATGTCCATAATTTCATTCCTTTGAGACTGTATTCACGCCATTGCGGCTGATTTTTGTCAGTGCATTGGGAAGTGTTGTTAGTCGTCTCGTTTGTGTAAGTGGTCTAACCAGTGCTAAGTGTAATCAAATTATTAACGAAATGTAAAACCTTGTATTGTTCAAAAAGTGATCCATGTAGGGCAAAACCTCAAAATAAACAACCCATAGAGGGCTTTCTGGAGTGGGAAGCGGGAGAAAACAACAATTCTTGAAGTCGAACTATCGACAGAAAGGATGGTTTGGGTAAACTCAAGCCTGTTACTGGCTCTTGATTGATGGAGCCTATCGGTAAACAGATTAAAAAGAGAATATATCTATGTACCAGGATTTAATTAAAAGTGAATTGACCGAAGCGGCTGACGTGCTAAACAAATTTCTTAATGATGAGCATAACATCGCTCAAATTGAGGCCGCCGCAAAACTGATTGCCGACTCATTTAAGCAAGGCGGGAAAGTGCTCTCTTGCGGTAATGGCGGTTCCCACTGTGATGCAATGCACTTTGCTGAAGAGCTAACGGGGCGCTATCGCGAGAATCGTCCGGGTTATCCTGGTATTGCTATTTCAGATCCAAGCCACTTGTCTTGCGTTAGCAATGATTTTGGTTACGATTTTGTATTCTCTCGCTATGTGGAAGCGGTGGGTTCAAAAGGCGATGTCCTGTTTGGCCTATCGACTTCTGGTAATTCGGGGAACATTTTGAAAGCGATTGAAGCGGCCCAAGCCAAAGGGATGAAGACCATTGCACTGACCGGTAAAGATGGTGGGAAAATGGCAGGTTTAGCGGATATCGAGATTCGTGTCCCGCACTTCGGCTACGCGGATCGTATCCAAGAAATCCATATCAAGATCATCCACATCGTTATCCAACTGATTGAAAAAGAGATGGCGTAAGAAGTTCCACATCGTTCTTTTCTTTTAATGTGTTTGTGGTTGCAAAAGGGAGTGCATTAAACCATGTGTGAATTGCTCGGTATGAGTGCCAATGTGCCGACTGATATTTGCTTTAGTTTTACTGGGTTGATTCAGCGTGGCGGCAACACGGGGCCGCATCGTGATGGTTGGGGAATCACTTTCTATGAAGGGAAGGGGTTTCGTACCTTTAAAGATCCTAACCCTAGCTTTCAGTCAAAAATTGCAGAGCTTGTGCAGAGTTACCCTATAAAAAGTCGGGCAGTGGTTAGCCATATTCGTCAAGCAAATCGGGGTGGGGTGAATTTGGAAAATACTCACCCATTCACTCGAGAATTGTGGGGGAGATATTGGACGTTCGCTCACAATGGACAATTGGCTGATCATCAGCAGCTAGAAACTGGGCGCTATCGCCCTGTTGGTGAAACCGATAGCGAGCAAGCTTTCTGTTGGTTGTTAAAGCAGTTAGAAGCGCGTTATCCTGAACCGCCTCAAGATATGCTCAGCATGTTTCAATTCGTTGCGAAGTGTTGCGATCAACTTAAGCAGCAAGGTGTGTTTAATATGCTACTTTCTGACGGTGAGTTTGTGGTGACCTATTGCACGAATCATCTGTACTGGATTACTCGACGCGCCCCCTTTGGGAAAGCAAGTTTACTTGATGAAGATGTCGAGATTAACTTCCAAGAAGAAACAACGCCTGATGATGTTGTGTCAGTGATTGCGACTCAGCCACTGACGGGAAATGAAACTTGGCAACGAATGAAGCCAGGCGAATATGCGATTTTCCATTATGGCGAATACGTTGATGGCAATGCGCAGTCCTTAGCTGACATTCCGTTTGCCGCGGCAAAGCCAGGCTGCCAAGCACCCATTTAAGTTTTTTATTCTTAAGCTTGTCTATTTACTGCTGTTTGAATTGTATTTGAGATGACAATAAAAAAGGTTGCTGTTGAGGCAACCTTTTTCGCACTATTTAGAGATACGATTTATTCATCGAAAGCATAACCATGCATGCCAAGTAATTGGCCATCTAAATAGGCTTTACCTTCACGCATTTCCAAGCGTCCTTCAACGAACCATTGTGCCACTAGTGGGTAAATTCGATACTCTTGAGCTTGGACACGTTGAGTCAAAATCTCAACGGTATCTTCATCAAAAATAGGCACTTTTGCTTGTAGAATGACTGGGCCACCATCAAGTTGTTCAGTCACAAAATGCACACTGGTGCCATGCTCTTCATCACCTGCGTGAATCGCGCGTTGGTAGGTATTCAACCCAGGATATTTAGGAAGTAAAGAAGGATGAATATTGAGCATCCGTCCTAAATAGTGACGCACAAACTCACCACTCAGAATACGCATGTAGCCAGCAAGAATGATTAAGTCAGGCGCGTATTGGTCAATTTTCTCCATCAATACCGCATCAAACGCATCTCGCGTGTCAAAGGCATTTGGGTCAATATGCACCGCCGCCGCACCTGCTTTTTTAGCTCGTTCTAAGCCATAAGCAGTTGCTTTGTTTGAAAAAACAGCCGTTACTTTGCCATCTTTAATTTTCGTTTCACACGCATCAAGGATAGCCTGTAAGTTGGTGCCATTTCCTGAAACTAAAACAACAATACTTTTCATCAGTTATTTGATCTCTACTTGCTCTTCATCGAGTTGAGCTTCAGCAATATGACCGATAACCCACGCATTTTCGCCTTCCGCTTGCAGTAATTGAACAGCCGTTTGTGCTTGATCCATTGGAAGCGCAACAATCAGTCCGACACCACAGTTAAATGTGCGGTACATTTCGTGAGTGGTTACATTCCCTTTTTCTTGCAGCCATTGGAAAATAATTGGCCATTCCCAGCTATTGCCGTCAATCACCGCTTTCGTCCCTTGTGGAAGAACGCGAGGAATGTTTTCCCAGAAACCACCGCCAGTAATGTGTGAAATGGCGTGAATATCGTGCTCGGCGATCATTTTAAGCGCTGATTTGATGTAAATCTTGGTTGGTGTCAGTAAGTGCTCACCAATCGTTTTGCCAGCCAAGTCTTCATTTTTGTCGGCACCTGATACTTCCAGGATCTTGCGAACTAATGAATAGCCGTTTGAGTGAGGGCCGCTAGAGCCAACCGCAATCAGAGCATCACCTGCTGCTACTTTTGAGCCATCGATGATCTCTTCTTTTTCAACCACACCGACACAAAAGCCAGCGACATCGTAATCTTCACCTTCGTACATACCCGGCATTTCAGCGGTTTCACCACCGATTAAAGCGCAACCTGCTTGCACACAACCATCGGCAATACCCGACACCACATCAGCAGCTGTATCTACATCCAATTTGCCCGTGGCGTAGTAGTCCAGAAAGAAAAGCGGTTCAGCACCTTGAACAATCAAATCGTTAACACACATTGCAACCAAGTCAATGCCAATGGTGTCGTGCTTATTCATATCCAATGCGAGGCGAAGTTTTGTGCCAACTCCATCGGTGCCAGAGACTAAAACAGGATGTTTATATTTGGTTGGTAGCTCGCAAAGCGCGCCAAAACCACCAATGCCACCCATAACTTCAGGGCGACGAGTGCGTTTGACGGCGCCTTTAATTCGTTCAACAAGTGCATTGCCTGCATCAATATCTACGCCAGCATCTTTGTAACTAAGAGAAGTGTTATTACCGCTCACGGGGAAGTCCTCGGTCATAAGTTGGATATGAAAACGGCGCTATTCTAACAGGGCTTAAAACAAAAAGGAAAACGTTTGCGTCAGTTTTTTTGTTTATAATTGGCACTGAAATTAGCATAAAAAGTGTGTACAATTCGAAGGTTTGTTTAAATGTCGTCGGAGATGAAAATGAAAGTTGTTGAAGTTAAACACCCTCTAGTTAAGCATAAACTTGGGTTAATGAGGGAAGGGGATATCAGCACTAAGCGTTTTCGTGAGTTAGCTACAGAAGTGGGTAGCCTACTAACTTATGAAGCAACCTCAGACTTTGAAACAGAAAAAGTGACGATTGAAGGCTGGAATGGCCCAGTTGAAATTGATCAAGTCAAAGGTAAAAAAGTAACGGTAGTACCTATTTTGCGTGCTGGTCTTGGCATGATGGACGGCGTTTTAGAGCACATTCCAAGTGCGCGGATTAGTGTTGTTGGCATCTATCGTGATGAAGAAACACTTGAGCCTGTCCCTTATTTCAACAAACTCGCTTCTAATATTGAGGAGCGAATTGCGCTTGTGGTTGACCCAATGCTGGCAACTGGCGGTTCCATGATTGCGACGATCGATTTGCTCAAGGAGCGCGGCTGTAACCAATTTAAAATTCTCGTTTTAGTTGCAGCGCCTGAAGGCATCGCGGCGTTAGAAAAAGCGCACCCTGATGTTGAGCTCTATACGGCGGCAATTGATGAGAAATTGAATGATAAAGGTTATATCGTTCCTGGTCTTGGCGATGCTGGTGATAAGATTTTTGGTACGAAATAAGCGTTAATTTTATGCTGTCTTAAAGGAGAAACGAAAGTTTCTCCTTTTTTATAGTTGCTTCGATTTTTTATCGTTGCTTCAGTGATGCGTCATTACGGTCATTTTATTGCTCTACAGAATTAACGCATTGTTCGATGATTATTTTTTAAGGCTTAACGTACTGCTTTTTCTGTGGCTATTAGCTGGTGCACCTTGTGATGAATTTGTGGGTCGGCGCGGTGCTCTTTTTGTATTTGGAGCATGGCGAAACTCATCGGCATTGCGTCCTTGGAACGTTTTTGGCTTTTGATTTCTGCGTGCCGTCGAGGTTTGATTTTGCTCACGACTATCAAACAGTTTTGCATCGGTAGCTTTGCGAATACGCTTACCCGTCACATCAAGCTTGGACGCGCCTTCCGTACCGCAAGAACTCTCACACATTGCTAATATTTCAGCGACTTCCTCGTCGCTTAAATAACGCCATTCACCATTAGGGATACCGTCTAGGCTGATGTTCATAATACGAACTCGGCGTAGTTTAAACACTTCGTAACCTAAGGCCTCACACATACGACGAATTTGACGGTTTAACCCTTGTGTTAACACAATTCTAAAGGAGAACTTCGTTTCTTGGGTTACTTTGCAAGGCAGTGTCACCGTATCAAGAATCTCCACACCAGAGGCCATCTTATGTAGAAATTCGTCAGTGATGGGTCTATCTACTCGAACGACGTACTCTTTTTCATGGTTATTACCAGCACGTAATATCTTATTGACTATGTCACCATCGTTAGTCAGAAAGATCAGTCCATCTGATGGTTTATCTAATCGACCTATCGGGAAAATACGTTTGTGGTGGCCAATAAAATCAACAATGTTACCTGGAATATCGCGCTCTGTTGTGCAGGTGATTCCAGTCGGTTTATTAAGGGCAATGTATATCGGTTTTTCTTTTGATTTTAATGGCTTACCATCAATACACACCTCATCGTTTGGCGTGACTTTAGTGCCCATTTCCGGCAATAGTCCATTGATGGTTACTCGGCCTTGTTCAATTAACTTATCGGCCTCTCGACGAGAACAAAAACCAGTTTCACTGATGTATTTGTTTAAACGGATGGTGGCTTGTTGTGACATAGGTTGCTCTTACGTTTCCCAACGGCGGTGAATAAAAAGAAAGCAACACTCTGAGTGTTGCCTATTAACGTTGCGATATTTTAGCAGTTAATATTAATTAACCAAGGCGTTTTTAATGACACTCATGGTTTCCAGCCTTTCCCCATCACTTTTCCTCAACAAGATATAGACGGCATTGACGCCTTTATTTATGCGTTGAGGGAATGTTTTTATTTGTATGAGAAAATGGAAACTATTTTGAGACAGGTGTCTTATCGAACCGTTCTTGAGTAGCGAATGATACCATTCATCAAGAAGATAGAGTTATTAACGCGATAAAAAACCGGGGCAGACAGATAATCCACCCCGGTGCATAGCGTCACACTATTTTTCAATAGGTGCTAAGCGATCTAGTGAGGAGATTTGTCATTCATCACTTTATAAATGAAGAAACCGCCATAAAACAGCATAAGACCAAAAGCACCAAAGATTACTATCATTGAAGATAGTCCCACAGCATTACCAAATAGGAGATCAAGCCAAAAGTCCATGTTTCCTCCAAAGTTTCGAAGACACAGCCAAGTTAAAGTTTGCTCTGTTTGCTGACACTGATCTGGATCAATTATGTTGCATAGGTTAACTTGATGTTTCTATTGGTGTGTAATTAGTCACGTTTTTATGTGTATTTGATGGTGATTTAGCCAATGAGTTTGTTATTTGATGGAAATAAGATTAAAGGCTTGCGTCTTAGTTTTAGATGAGTAATATACGCATCCGTTCTAGGCAAAAAGCTCGGAACTGCTCGCTAAGTGCAGAGCAAAAATTTCGGTGAATAGCGCAGCTTGGTAGCGCATCTGGTTTGGGACCAGAGGGTCGGGGGTTCGAATCCCTCTTCACCGACCATACTTAAAAGCCTCGCAGTAATGCGGGGCTTTGTTATATCTGGAAGCGGTGAGTTTTTTCGTTACCAAAGAGAAAGGGGTTCGCCTCTTTCATTATCTGGCTCTTCACCGACCACATTAAAAGCCTCGCAGTAATGCGAGGCTTTGTTACATTTGGAAGCGGTAAGTTTTCGTTACCAAATAGAAAGGGGTTCGCCTCTTTCACTATCTGGCTCTTCACCGACCACATTAAAGGCCTCGCAGTAATGCGGGGCTTTGTTGCATCTGGAAACGGTAAGTTTTCGTTACCAAAGAGAAAAGGGTTCGCCTCTTTCACTATCTGGCTCTTCACCGACCACATTAAAGGCCTCGCAGTAATGCGGGGCTTTGTTGCATCTGGATGTGATCACTTTCATTACCAAAGATAAAGGGTTTTCCTCCTTCACTATCAGGCTCTTTCACTGTCCACCCTTCTCCGAGCAAATTCAACTATTGAAAATAGCAGTCAATATTCCACGATAATAAATAGCATTAGGATGTGTAAAAAACGTCACTTTAGCGCATTTTGACGTTTGATGAGTCATTACAATTTATGACCTATATCACGATTTAACCTGCCAAATCCCTTTAATGAACTTCTCGCCTTGTCGTGAGTAGTGATCTCTATTCATAAATTCATTTTTGTTATGCATTTTTATGTGATCTTTCTCAAGTTAAACTCGTCAAATAATAAATTACGGTTTTGACGTCAAGTTTAATCTATTGATTTTAAATGGTTTTGTTTTGATTGTATTTTAGAGGATTTGAACTGGATCACTTCGTGTAGCTAATTATTTTACGCTTAGAAATAACTCCTTGTATGGTGAATGCCTTAGGTCACAAGCCTTTATGCTTGTTGCTGTTTTGAGTCCTTTTAACAGGATATTGGGTTTTTATTTTAAAGGTAAGGTGAGTCAAATGTTGAAACCTAGTTTGATTGCTGTTTCGGTTATCGCCACATTATCAGGTTGCTCTTTGTTGCAATCACCAGAGCAGAAAGTAGTCGATGCGCTGGCGGAAAATTTGGATATTCATTACACCGTATTAACGAATCACGGGGCAGATGAAGGATTGGCATGTCAGGCTCTCGAAGCGGAATGGGCATCGTGTAATAAAGTGAACATGACCTTGGTTAACCAAGGTGAAGCCGTGAATTCAAAGCAGTGGGCTATCTATTTCCACAGCATTCGACTGATTCTGGATGTTGAAAATGATCAATTCAAAATTACTCGTTTAACGGGTGATTTACATAAGCTTGAACCTACTGATAAATTTGATGGTTTTGCTGCGGGCGAAGAGGTTGTTTTGCCTCTGGTCGCTGAATATTGGCAGTTGTTTGAAACGGACTTTATGCCGCGTGCATTCGTTGCGGCGCCCAATACAGAGCCTAAACTTATTGTATCTCTCAATACAGAGGACACGTCGTCATTTGTGCGTGGGCTTGAGGGCGACAATATAAAACGCACCACCAGCGATAATAATGTGTTTGCCACGGCCATCAGCCGATTTGAGAGAAATAGCGATGTATCACTGCAAGATGTATCAACGGCTCTGTTACCAACGCCTCTAAAAACAACGCTTGGTCAAGGTGTTGTTGACATTACTCGTGGCCTTAAGCTTGATGTGAAGGACTTTGCGACGGATCAGTTTTCAGCATTGCAGGCGCGTGCTAAAACGATTGGGCTGAAGCTTGATGGAGAGTTGGCGGTTGGTGTTGCGATTACACCGAGCGAATTTTCTGACCAGATGGCGACATCGGGTGCTTATGAGTTGGAGATTGCACCGAATGCTATCTCTATTCGTGCATTTGATGAGGCGGGAGCTTTCTACGCCGTTCAATCTATTTTGGGTTTAGTGGATAGCCAGAATGTCACAGCGCTGCCAGCGATCCGCATCGAAGATGCTCCACGTTTTGATTACCGTGGTGTGATGGTGGATGTCGCACGTAACTTCCATTCTAAGCAAGCGATTTTGGCCACGTTAGATCAAATGGCGGCTTATAAGATGAATAAATTACATCTTCATTTGACCGATGATGAAGGTTGGCGTTTAGAAATTCCGGGCTTACCTGAATTGACCGACATTGGTGGACAGCGCTGCTTTGATTTAGATGAGAAAAACTGCTTGCTGCCACAGCTTGGCTCCGGTCCAAATTCTGATAACTTTGGCTCTGGTTATTTTAGTCGAGCTGATTACATTGAAATCCTCAAGCACGCTAAAGCGCGCAATATTGAAGTGATTCCTGAAATTGATATGCCAGCCCATGCTCGCTCTGCGGTTGTTTCAATGGAGGCTCGTTTTGATCGTTTGAGCCAAGAGGGGAAAACCGAACAGGCTAGCCAGTATCGCTTGATGGATCCTCAAGACAGCTCCAATGTTACGACGGTTCAGTTTTATGATAAGCAGAGTTTTATTAACCCTTGTTTAGACTCGTCTAAACGCTTTGTGGACAAAGTGATCACTGAAGTGGCCTTGATGCACAGTGAGGCGGGCATGCCTTTATCGACTTGGCATTTTGGTGGCGATGAGGCGAAAAACATCAAATTAGGCGCGGGTTTCCAAGATATTAATGCGACGGAAAAAGTCAGTTGGAAAGGTAACTTAGATCTTTCACAACAAGATAAACCATTTGCGAAATCGCCACAGTGCCAAGCATTAGTCAGCCAAGGAGTAGTAAGTGACTTTGCTCATTTACCGAGTTATTTTGCTGAGCAAGTATCGGAAATTGTCGCCGATAAAGGGATTGAGAATTTCCAAGCATGGCAAGATGGCTTGAAATACAGCGAGGGAGAATCTGCTTTTGCCACGCGCAATACACGTGTGAACTTTTGGGATGTCCTCTATTGGGGCGGTACAAACTCTGTTTATGAATGGGCAAAACAAGGTTACGACGTAATTGTTTCTAACCCTGATTATGTCTACATGGATATGCCTTATGAAGCGGATCCTAAAGAGCGCGGTTATTACTGGGCCACCCGTGCGACCGATACACGCAAAATGTTTGGTTTTGCACCGGAAAATATGCCGCAAAACGCTGAAACTTCATTAGATCGTGATGGTAATGGTTTTGTCGGTAAAGGAGAGGTGACGTCGAAACCATTCTACGGCTTGTCAGCTCAATTGTGGTCAGAAACGGTTCGTAGTGATGAGCAGTATGAATATATGGTTTTCCCCCGAGTGTTGGCGGCTGCCGAGCGTGCTTGGCATAAAGCGGAGTGGGAGAACGACTATAAAGTAGGGGTTGAATACTCTCAGCAAACGAATTTAGTCAATAAGTCTGCACTGAATCAAGATTGGACTCGTTTTGCTAATATTGTTGGGCAACGTGAGCTGGCGAAACTGGAAAAAGCTGGCATTGATTATCGCCTGCCAATTCCCGGAGCTAAGATTGAAGCGGGTACATTGTCGATGAATTCGTCATTCCCAGGCGTTGAGCTGCAATATTCATTAGATGGTCAACAATGGTTTACTTACTCGAGCATCGAACAACCGAAGGTGTCCGGTGAGGTCTGGATCCGTTCTATCTCTGCTTCAGGCGAGCAAGTCAGCCGAGTAACTAGTGTTAAATAACTCGTAGCCATATCAATGCACCCAAATGAAAGCCTCCGCATCTGTCGGAGGCTTTATTACATAAAATCAATTACCTTCGTGGTGAGCAAACTCAAACACCTGACCTTGCTCGTTAAAAGCAAAAACCGAATAGGCTTCTTTCTTATCACCAGATTCCATACCTGGAGAACCGATTGGCATGCCGGGCACGGCTAACCCTTTGGCATTTTTCGGTGGATTAGCGAGAAAGGCTTGAATGTCTGTGGCTGGAATGTGACCTTCGAAAACATAGCCGTCGATAACGGCTGTATGGCAAGAGGCGAGCTTGGGTGTAATGCCCAATTGTTGTTTTATCGCCGTCATATCTTCTTGCAATTGCTCGTTAACCTTAAATCCTGCTTGTTGCATGTGAGTGGACCACTCAGTACAGCAGCCACAATAAGGGGATTTGTAATTGGTCACCTCGGTCACCGTGGCGAATGCGGAGTAGCTCATAAGAGACAAGGTGCTAAGCATAGCGGCTGTGATCATTTTCATTTTTATCTAACCTCTAAGAGTGAAAAGGGGATTTAAATAGACGCAAGCGGTTAGCGTTGCTCACGACTGTGATTGAGGACAAAGCCATTGCCGCTCCTGCAACTACAGGGCTAAGTAAAAAGCCAAAAGCGGGATAAAGCACACCAGCGGCAATGGGAATGCCGAAGGTGTTATAAATAAACGCGCCCAATAGGTTCTGCTTCATGTTTTTTACTGTCGCTTTAGAAAGAGCGATAGCATTGACTACGGCAAGCGGTGAGGAGTTGAGCAATGTCATTTGCGCACTCTCTATTGCGACATCACTGCCACTGCCCATTGCGATACCAATATCGGCTTGCGCAAGGGCTGGCGCATCATTAATACCATCACCGACCATGGCGACGATTTGGCCTTTCTCTTGTAACTGCACGATTTTTTGTGCTTTTTGATCCGGAAGTACTTGAGCGATCACTTGCTGTATGCCTAGTTGTTTGGCGATTGCAGTGGCCACGCTTTGGTTATCTCCGGTTAGCATCACGGTACGAATGTTCATTTTGTTCAGTGTGCTGATAGCTTGTGCAGCGTTAGGTTTGATTGGATCAGCAATTGCGATGAGACCTTTGAGTTCACCGTTAATGGCAACCGCGACCGGCGTCCACGCTTGTTCTGCGTAGTGTTCAATGGTCGTTTGTGCTTGAGTAAGAGGAACGCCCAGTGACTCAAGGTGCGATAAAGAGGCAACGACGACGGAATCACCGCCAATATTTGCCATTAGCCCTTTGCCTCTTAGGTTGGTAAATTGCTCGACTTCGGCGCTGGTTGATACCAGCGGTTGCGCATAATGGCAGATAGCCTTGCCAAGAGGATGTTCAGAGCGCAGTTCCAAAGCGTAAACAAGGGTTAACAATTTGCTATCTTCAATTCCCCACGTGACTAAGTTCTGAACAGTTGGTTTACCTTGAGTGAGCGTACCTGTCTTATCAAATACTACAGTGGTGATTTTGCTTGCCGATTGCAATACATTGGCATCTCTGATCAAAATACCCATTTCAGCGGCTTTACCAACTCCTACCGTAACCGAGAGTGGAGTAGCTAAACCCAAGGCACAAGGGCAAGCAATGATCAATACTGTTGTCGCAACCACTAGCATATAACTGGCCTTAGGTTCAGGGCCTACAAAGTACCAAATCAGAGCAGAAAACAGGGCAATCATAACCACTGTCGGTACAAAAATAGCGGATATCTGATCTGCCAGTTTGGCGATGGCTGGTTTACTGCTTTGCGCCTGACGAACCATTTGGATGATGCGCGAGAGCATGGTTTGCGCCCCTACGCCGGTGGCTTCGATGACTAAGCTGCCATCATGATTGATGGTGCCTGCCGCAATGGCATCGCCTGCCACTTTTAGGACGGGGATCGGCTCGCCAGTGAGCATGGATTCATCAACATAAGATTCACCGCTGAGGACTTTGCCGTCTATCGGCACTTTTTCTCCCGGTTTTATGCGCAGTTGCATACCAAGTTGTACTAATTCAACCGCAATCTGTTGATCGCCTTGCGCCGTGATGCGTGTTGCTTGTTGTGGTTGCAAGTTAATTAAGGCTTGCAAGGATTGGGTTGTCTTCGCTTTGGCTTTCGCCTCAATGTAGTGGCCCAGTGAAATCAAACCGATAATCATCGCGCTGGCTTCAAAGTAAACATGACGCGAGGCGACGGGAAACCAAGTTGGGTAAATCACTACCAACATTGAATAGGCCCAAGCCGCTCCGGTTCCTAGGGCGACTAAGCTATCCATGGTAGCGCGCTTATGGGTTAACGCAAGCCAAGCATGGCTAAAAAAGTGGCGGCCAGCGGTGGCCAATAGAGCCAAACACACAATGCCGATAACGCCCCAGTATATTTGTTGCTGAGTGGTCACAATCATCATGCTGCCACCAAGAAGGCCCCAGAGCATTAACGGAATACCCATTATTAAACCTAGTAATGCATTGGTTTTATGTTGCTTTTGTAAATCAAGTGATTGCTGTTTTTGTTTTTCTTGTTGTTGGGCAGGGTCATCGACTCGCTCTGCACGGTAGCCTGCATGAGTAATGGCATTGAGCAATTGCCGTTCAAGGTCAGCGATATCCGCTTGCGAGAGCACTAAGGCGCTTTGTTCCGCTAAATTGATTTGCGCTTTTTGTACACCGTTAACGCTTAGAAGTGCTTTTTCCACCGAAGAGACACAGCTTGCGCAAGTCATTCCTTGGATCAGTAAGTGGGTACTAACCAAACCCGTTATTGAGGCTTCTGTCTCTTGTGCGAGTAGCTGTGTATCGCTAACCAAGGTTGTGGGTTGCGATGAGGGCAGAGGATCGCTGTTCGTGCTGAGCAAGGCTTGATAGCCTAAGGATTCGATAGCGGCGATGAGTTCACTTAAAGAGGCCGAAGTGCTCAGTTCGATGAATGTGGGTGACAGCTGGTGGATTTGTACCTCAAATTCTTGCTTGAGATGCTGCTCAAGTTTCTTCGCGCAACCCATGCATTTCAGCCCTGATAAAGGCAATTGAAAGCGTTTCATTGATAAATTCCCCGTAAACCAACTCAATAGCTAGAAGCATAAACCTTACCTTTAGGGTAAGGTCAAGTTCCACTAAAGGAAAGTTAAGCGAATTTTAAGCGTTATTCTTGAGCGCAGAAAAACGAAAGGCAATCGAGGATTGTAGATTTAGCCGTCAGTGGTAAAATGTCGCCACTTTTTATCCTGGTACTTGCAGTGGACATGTTCTCCGCTGTCTTTTTATCCCTAAGGAAATCAAATGACGGTTAAAACTCGTTTTGCTCCTAGCCCGACAGGCTATCTTCACGTTGGTGGTGCGCGTACTGCACTTTACTCTTGGCTTTATGCAAAAAGCCAAGGTGGTGAGTTTGTTTTGCGTATTGAAGACACCGACCTAGAGCGCTCGACGCAAGAAGCCGTAGACGCGATTCTTGAAGGTATGACTTGGCTAGGTTTGAATTGGGATGAAGGCCCATATTTCCAAACTAAACATTTTGATCGTTATAATGAAGTTGTCGATAAGCTGCTTGCTGAAGATAAAGCCTACAAATGTTACGCCTCTAAAGAGCTGTTAGATGAAGTTCGTGCCGAGCAAGAAGCGAACAAAGAGATGCCGCGCTACGATGCTGATCACCCAAAAATCAAAGCGGTTAACGACGCCGCAAAAGAAGGGGATCCGTGTGTTATCCGTTTCCGTAATCCTAAAGAAGGCAGCGTAATTTTTGACGACCAGATCCGCGGTCGTATCGAAATCTCCAACAGCCAGATGGATGATCTGATCATTCGCCGTACTGATGGCTCACCCACCTATAACTTCTGTGTGGTGGTGGATGACTGGGATATGGGGATTACTCATGTCGTTCGTGGCGAAGATCACATCAACAACACACCTCGTCAAATCAACATTTACGAAGCGTTAGGTGCTCCTGTACCTGTGTTTGCGCACTGCGCAATGATCTTAGGTGACGACGGCGCGAAGCTATCTAAACGTCATGGCGCTGTTTCTGTAATGCAGTATCGCGATGAAGGTTATCTGCCTGAAGCATTGAATAACTATTTAGTTCGTCTAGGTTGGTCTCATGGCGACCAAGAAATTTTCTCGCGTGAAGAGATGATTCAGTTCTTCAGTTTAAATGCTATTAGCAAATCGGCATCTGCATTTAATACTGATAAGTTGTTGTGGCTGAACAATCACTACATCAAAACATCAGAGCCTGAATATGTTGCAAAACACCTTGAATGGCACTTTGAGCAACAAGGCATCAATAAAGACAACGGCCCAGCATTAGCTGAGATCGTTAAACTGGTTGGTGAACGCTGCAATACCTTGGTTGAACTTGCTGCTCAATCTCGTTACTTCTTTGAAGATTTTGCTGAGTTTGATGCTGATGCGGCGAAAAAACACTTGCGCGGTGTGGCGAAAGAGCCGCTAGCACTTGCTTTAAGCAAATTAGAAGCATTGAGTGACTGGACAACGGAAAACCTGCACGCTGTCATCGCTCAAGTGTGTGAAGAGCTTGAAATCGGTATGGGTAAAATAGGCATGCCGCTGCGCGTTGCTGTCACTGGCGGTGGTCAATCGCCATCGGTTGATGCTGTCATGCAACTGATCGGCAAAGAGCGTGTCATTGCTCGTATCAATATGGCATTAGCCTTTATTGCTGAGCGTGAAGCGAACGCTCAATAAGTCAATCATACGAACAACGCTTTGAACCGCAGCTTATGCTGCGGTTTTTCTTTATATCGGCTTTGTTAAATCCTTTGGTGTAGAGCACTGACAATATTTCACAAAACGATGACAGAGAATAAACTAATGCGCTATTTAAGCTTTCTTTACATACAGTATAGTGGTTCCGAGTTATGTAGGTATGTGTGTAGGCGAAAAGTAAACCGTTTTTTGGGTACCGCAACCGCATTATGATAACGATAAATAGGAAAGGAAAAAGTATGAAAAAGTTAGCAGCAGCAGTTTCAATGGCGCTTGTTTTTGCATCTTCTGCCGCAATGGCTGAAGTATACGTAGGTGCTAAAGTTGGTAAATCTTGGCTTGATGACGCTTGTCGTGCTGGAGATGTGTGTGAAGATGAATCTTCTACCGTCGGTGCTTACCTTGGTTACCAAGCGTTTAATTGGCTTTCATTAGAGGCCGGTTACGATTACTTGGGCAAATTTAGTGGTGCGGGGCTGAATGATGAAAAAGTAACGGCCATTACACTCGCACCGAAAGTCAGCCTTCCTTTGACTGATGCCATTGCCTTATATGCTAAAGTCGGCGGTGCTTATGTTGACTATGGCAATAAAGATGATTACTCATATTTAGGTGCCGCTGGTATTGAGTTCAACACCGATAATAACGTCACTTTACGTTTGGAATATCAAAGCCTCACCGATATTAATAACGATCTTGTCCGAGCGGCAGGTAACTCGGCTACCTTAGGTGTTTCGTATAAATTTGGTGGAAGTAAAGCAGAACCTGCGCCAGTCATCGTGCAAGAGGTGTTTGTTGAAGAAGTTGCACAGCCAGTGGTTGAGCCAGTCGTTATTCCCCAAGAACCTGAAACGGTTGTTAAGCATGTGCCATTTCAACGTTTGGACAGCAGTAGCTTTGCCCATAACAGTACTAAGCTAACAGCAGAGAGTACTAACCAGCTCGATAAACTAGTGAAATATTTGCAAACTTACCCACAAGCCGATGCTGAAATTATTGGTCATACTGACTCAACTGGCGCTGCGGCTTACAACCAGAAACTATCAGAAAAACGCGCACAAGTTGTTGCTGATGTTGTGATTGCTAAAGGTGTGGATGCGAACCGTCTTACCGTAAAAGGTGAAGGGGAAAATAGCCCAATCGCATCGAACGATACAGTCGAAGGTCGAAAGCAAAATCGTCGTGTTGATATCGTTATTCCAAGCTTTGATTATGAAGTGAAATAATAACGCTTAAGTATTAGAAAATAGAGAAAGCCCGTGAAAAACGCGGGCTTTCTTCTTGTAAAACAATGTATTTGAGCCTCTAACCGCTCCGGTATCACGCCACGTTATTTCAAATCAATACTATTCAATCGGCCCATGTAGACAAGAATATCCAAGTCTTCTTTATAAGCCTCTAATAGCGCCTTTTTCGTCTTGGTATAAGCGGCAAGCTTGCCATGCTTGTTGATCGAACAAACGACGCTTTGAAATATACAGTTACCTTTTTCATCATAGTGTCTCCAAGCCGCGATATAACAAGGATCCCGAGCTTCCGGGTTATCGAGCGTTGGTCTGGGTTTGTATATGATTTTAGGTTCTAAACTGTGTGGTAGACGAGTCATCAAATAGGGATCTTTGAGCAGACGACGCCAATGTTTGCCCCACATCTCTGAACCTAATTCATTACGCAGCTTTATCGCCTTTTTAAGCCCCTTTTTCTCACCAATACGTATGTAGCCGACAGAACGGTGCAATACCGTATCGTCCGGCGTATGGATATGAATTTTATAGGCGGTCTTTGCTTTAGAGATAAAGCGGTGACCAGTATTCGTGATTAGATTACTCTTTTTCATGATCTTATCTATCGATAAATCTGTTAATACTAATTCTAGATTATTTGACATAGAACTTACAGTAATCACTGTATATGAATAGTAGTGGCTCAAATCAATATTAGGTCAATTTTTCGTCAGAAAAAAAAGCCTCAGCACCAGTTGGGTGTTGAGGCTTTATCAAAATGGCGCTCCCGACAGGAGTCGAACCTGTGGCCTGCCCCTTAGGAGGGGGCCGCTCTATCCTACTGAGCTACGGGAGCAAGGAGGGCTAGTTTACTCAATAATTTTGTGAAGTTAACTAGTTAAAACGAAAATTAAAGCTGTTTGTGCATAACATCGCCAATTTGTATGCTAGAGGCGAGATTTTCTTGATCAACACTCAGCTCTGCTTCGTTTTCATAGACGCGAGTAACCGTAAGGGTAATATCACTTTGAGTCACTTTATTTCGTGGTAGCCCTTTCTGATCAATGAATGAACCTGTATGCCACAACTGCAATTGGTCACCGGTTTTAACGCCATGCACACGTCCTAAATCTATCGTGATGGTATTACCATATTTAGCCACAACCTCGGGGAGAGTTATTTTACATGAAAGCTCCGATTCAAGATCGAGCATGATATTTCGGCTGACGCGCAGCATCATGCTGCCAAAGGTTGAAGCCCAAAAACGAGCACTGCGCGTATCTATCTGACTGGTTTTGGCGAAGGGCCATTTAGCGACTTCTCTATAATGTCTAGTCATGACTTCTTGGCCTGTTTTGCCATCAAACACTTGGATTTGCATAGCAAATTGACGGTTAATCACATCATCGGCGAGTAATTTTTGCTCTATCGTGGCAGTTAAATCGGTGATGGTTCCCCCCAAAATGTACTGTGCCCCCGTGTCCTCTGCAATCATGGTTAAGCGTTCTGGGTGCTGTTTTTCAATTGCATAATCTGTGGTGCCAACCGACACAAAACTGCGAGATTCTTGATCGAGTTGGCGGTTGAGTACCTGTGCAAAATCATCTCCCACACTGTAAATTTGCCCCATAACCGCCTGTTGTGGCGATGCAAGATCAATGTTACCCACTAAAAACGTTTTCTTATATTGGCTAACGTGGCAACCTGTTGCCGAAGGATAAATATCAATTCGAGCTTTAACATACATCACTCCCCGACGTGTTTTATTCTCTTCAACTAACACATAGCGTACTTCATGGTTAGTAAACTGGTACTCTTTACGGTCTGATTCCAGCAGTGGTCGCAAGTTACTGATACTACCGATGTCTGCCCCGGCAAAGTTTACCGCCTTATAGATGGCATCTTCCAATGCATTGAGGCGAGCGACTTCCTCTGAGGAAACAATGGCTGACGATCCGGTCACTTCATACCAAGCAGCATTAACGGCCTGAGAAAAGGTAATGGTGCAACAT